>NZ_JBWKXQ010000004.1:0-198389 GCF_059423125.1 Variovorax sp. GW531-E2
GCTTGCCCGTAGCGAAGCGGAGGGTCGCAGACAGTGGGGTCGCCTTTCTTTGCTTACTTTCTTTGGCGAAGCAAAGAAAGTGAGTCGCCCGCCGGGGCGAGTCCCGGCCTCGGAAAACAAACCCACGGGGAGGCCCACAACATGCTGAGCCCAGGCCACCCCCACCCCCTAGGCGCAACACTCACGCAGCAAGGCGTCAACTTCGCCCTCACAGCGCCATCAGCCAGCAAAGTAGAACTCTGCCTCTTCGACAGCACAGGCAAGAGCGAACAACAGCGCCTTCCACTCCCAGAATGCACCGACGGCATCTGGCACGGCCTGCTTCCCAACGCAAGAGCCGGCCTGATCTACGGCTACCGAGTCCACGGCCCGTGGGCACCCCATGAGGGGAAGCGCTTCAACCCCGCCAAGCTCCTCCTCGACCCTTACGCCCGAGAAATCCTCGGCCACTACAACGGCAGCGACCTCTTCCTGGGCCACGCCCCCACAGACCCGACCCAACGCGACCACAGGGACAACGCCCCCATCGCCCTCAAGGCCCGCGTCACAGCACCCGCCAACGCCCCAAGAACAGCAGGCCAGGCTCACATCCCCCCCACCGACCGCGTCCTCTACGAACTCCACATCCGCAGCCTCACCCACCAGCACCCCGGCGTGCCCGAACCGCTAAGAGGCACCTACGCAGGCCTCGCAGAACCCGCCGTCCTCGACCACCTGCAACGCCTGGGCATCACCACCCTCAGCCTCATGCCCGTGCAGCACCGCGCCGACGAACAGCGCCTGCTCGCCAAGGGCCTGACCAACCACTGGGGCTACAACACCATCGGCTGGTTCGCCCCCGAGGCGCGTTTCTGGAGCGGCCGCCCCGGCACCACGCCCGCCAGCGAGTTCCGCGCCATGGCCGATGCGGTGCATGCGCGCGGCATGGAGCTGGTGATCGACGTGGTCTACAACCACAGCGCCGAAAGCGACGAACTCGGCCCCACGCTCTCGCTGCGCGGCATCGACAACGCCCTGTACTACCACCTGCGCCAAGACGACCGCGCCCTGTACGAGAACTGGGCCGGCACGGGCAACTGCCTGAACCTCGGCGAGCCGCGCGTGCTGCAGCTGGTGATGGACAGCCTGCGGTTCTGGGCCTGCGAGATGGGCGTCGACGGCTTCCGCTTCGACCTCGCCCCGGTGCTGGGCCGCGACACGCAGCGCGGCTTCGACGCGCGCGCGCCCTTCTTCGCGGCCATCGCGCAAGACCCGGTGCTGTCGCGCACGCTGCGCATCGCCGAGCCCTGGGACCTCGGCCCCGGCGGCTACCGGCTCGGCGAGTTCCCGCCCGGCTGGCTCGAATGGAACGACCGCTTCCGCGACACGCAACGCGGCTTCTGGCTGCGCCAGGGGCGCGAGGGCGCCGCCGGCCTGGGCGACTTCGCGCACCGCTTCACGGCCTCCAGCGCGAGCTTCGCACACGATGGCCGCGCACCGACCGCGAGCGTCAACTTCATCACCGCGCACGACGGCTTCACGCTGCGCGACCTCGTGAGCTACGAACAGCGCCACAACCTCGCCAACGGCGAAGACAACCGCGACGGCCATGCCCACAACCTGAGCACCAACTGCGGCGTCGAAGGCCCGAGCGACGACCCCGCCGTGCGCACGATGCGCGCGCGCCTGCAGCGCACGCTGCTCGCCACGCTGCTGCTGTCCCAGGGCACACCGATGCTGCTGGCCGGCGACGAGCTCGGCCACAGCCAGGGCGGCAACAACAACGCCTACTGCCAGGACAACGAGACCACCTGGCTCGGCTGGATCGGGCTGTCCGACCCGGCCAGCGAACGCGCGCGCCTGACGGCCTTCGTCGCGCGGCTCACCGCCCTGCGGCGCGAAGCGCCGGCGCTGCGCAGCGCGCGCTGGTGGCCGGCCGAACCTCCTGTCGACGCCCTACCGGGCCTGCGCTGGCTGCGCCCCGACGGCCAGCCGATGGCGCCGGCCGACTGGCACGCGGGCACGGCCCTTGCGATCCTGTTCGGGCATGCCGAGGACGCCTGGCTGGTGCTGGTGAATGCAGGCCCGGGCCCCGTCACCTTCACGCTGCCGAATGGAGACTGGCGCTGCTGCCTGGCGACCGATGCCGAAGACCCCGACGCCTTGCGCGCCGCGCCCCGCCCGCTGGGCCGCGCGGTGGAGGTGCCGGTTTCGAGCCTCTGGCTTGCAAGAACGTAGGAGCCAAGCCCACGGCGCAGTGCCAGACTCGGTGCGGACACTCTGAAGACGACGACGAACTCAACAAGCGAACGAACGAACGGAGACACAGATGGACAAGCTCAACACCCAGGGCACGCAAGCCCCGCAGCCCCCCCTGCAGGCCCATCAACTGGTCCGCCGCACCATCGCGCTGGTGCTGGCCGGCGGCCGGGGCTCCCGCCTCAAGCAGCTCACCGACCGGCGCGCCAAGCCGGCCGTGTACTTCGGGGGCAAGTTCCGCATCATCGACTTCGCGCTGTCCAACTGCCTGAACTCCGGCATCCGGCGCATGGCGGTGGTCACGCAGTACAAGTCGCACTCGCTCATGCGCCACCTGCAGCGCGGCTGGAGCTTCTTGCGCGCCGAGCTCAACGAGATGGTCGACGTGCTGCCCGCGCAGCAGCGCATGGGCGACGAGCACTGGTACCGCGGCACGGCCGACGCGGTGTTCCAGAACCTGGACATCATCCAGACCCGCTCCACGCCGCACGACTACGTGGTGGTGCTGGCCGGCGACCACATCTACAAGATGGACTACTCCATCATGCTCAAGGACCACGCCGAGCGCGGCCTGGGCTGCACGGTCGGCTGCATCGAGGTGCCGCGCCACGAGGGCACGGCCTTCGGCGTGATGGCGGTGGACGACGGCCGCCAGATCACCAGCTTCCTCGAGAAGCCCGCCGACCCGCCCGCCATGCCCGGCCACCCCGACCTGGCGCTGGCCAGCATGGGCATCTACATCTTCGACTCGGCCTACCTGTACCGGCTGCTCGAGGAAGACAACGCCAACCCCGACTCGAGCCACGACTTCGGCAAGGACATCATCCCGCGCGCCGTGGCCGAGGGCCGCGCGCTGGCGCATCCATTCAGCATGTCGTGCGTCACGCGCGCCTCGCGCGGGCCCGACGCCAAGGCCTACTGGCGCGACGTGGGCACGATTGATGCATTCTGGGCAGCCAACCTCGACCTGGCCTCGATCACCCCGGAGCTCGACATCTATGACACGGACTGGCCCATCTGGACCTACCAGCGGCAGCTGCCGCCGGCCAAGTTCGTGCTCGACCGCGAGGGCAAGCACGGCATGACGGTCAACACCATCGTCTCGGGCGGCTGCATCGTCTCGGGCTCGAAGATCAGCAGCGCGGTGCTGTTCTCGGGCGTGCGCATCCACTCCTTCTGCGAGATCAACGAGGCCGTGCTGCTGCCCGACGTGGAAGTGGGCCGCGGCTGCCGGCTCAACCGCGTGGTGATCGACCGCGCCTGCGTGATCCCCGACGACACGGTGATCGGCGAAGACGCCGAGGCCGACGCCGCGCGCTTCGAGCGCACGGAAACGGGCGTGGTGCTGGTCACGCGCGAAATGCTCAAGCGGCTCGCGCCGGACCCCGCGCCTGCGGCCGCCGCCTGATCGACCGCACCACCATGCGCATCCTCCAGGTCAGCGCCGAGCTGTTTCCCCTCCTGAAGACCGGCGGCCTGGCGGACATCGCCGGCGCCCTGCCCCTGGCGCTCATGGCCGCGGGGCAGGAGGCACGCGCGCTGCTGCCGGGCTTTCCCGCCATCGTGGCCGGCGTGCGCGACCTGGCGCCGGTGGCCGAGTTCGCCGCGCCCTGGGGCGAGCGCTTCGGCCTGCGCGCCGGGCACGTCGCCATCACCGGCGCGCCGCCGATTCCCACCTACGTGATCGACGCACCCGCGCTGTACGACCGGCCCGGCAATCCCTACGAAGACACCACGCGCCAGCCCTACGGCGACAACCACCGGCGCTTCGCGCTGCTGGGCTGGGCGGCGGCGCAGCTCGCGCAGGGGCTCGACCCCGGCTGGCGGCCCGACATCGTGCACGCGCACGACTGGCACGCGGCGCTCGCGCCCGCCTACCTGGCCTTCGCGCGGCGCGCGGACGGCCCGCGCACGGGCAGCGTGTTCACCGTGCACAACCTCGCCTACCAGGGCCTGTTCGCGCCGGGGCACTTCGCCGAACTCGGCCTGCCGGCGTCGGCCTTCCACATGAACGGGCTGGAGTACCACGGCCAGATCTCCTTCATGAAGGGCGGCCTGTGCTTCGCCGACCAGCTCACCACCGTGAGCCCGACCTACGCGCTGGAGATCCAGACGCCCGAGCAGGGCTGCGGCCTGGACGGCCTGCTGCGCCAGCGCGCCGGCGTGCTCAGCGGCATCCTCAACGCGGTCGACGACCAGGTCTGGGACCCGGCCACCGACGCCGCGCTCGTGCAGGGCTACCAGGCGCCCGAGGGCCGCCACATGGCCGGCAAGGCGCGTTGCAAGTCGGTGCTGCAGCGCCAGCTGGGGCTGGCCGAGCGCCCCGACGCGCCGCTGTTCATCGTGGTGAGCCGGCTCACCGAACAGAAGGGCCTGCACCTCGTGCTCGGAGGCCTCGACACGCTGCTCGCGCGGGGCGGCCAGCTGGCGCTGCTGGGCAGCGGCGAAGGCTGGCTCGAAGAGACCTTCCGCCAGCGCGCGGCGGCGGCGCCCGCCTCGGTGAGCGTCACCATCGGCTACGACGAGACGCTGGCGCACCAGCTCTTCGGCGCGGGCGACGTGACGCTCGTGCCTTCGCTGTTCGAGCCCTGCGGCCTCACGCAGATGTACGGCCTGAAGTACGGCAGCCTGCCGCTGGTGCGTCGCGTGGGCGGGCTGGCCGACACCGTCGTCGACTGCACGCTGGAAGACATGGCCAGCGGCGCCGCCACCGGTTTCGTGTTCGACCGCTTCGAGGACACCGACTACGACCGCGCCCTGCGCCGCGCCTTCGCGCTGTACGAGCGCGCCCCCGACTGGCGCCGCGTGCGCGGCAACGCCATGCGGCCCCCGGCCGACTGGGGCACGGCGGCCGCGCAGTACATCGATGTGTACCAACGGGCGCTGGCCTGAAGCCCCCGCCCCACACCCCACCACCCACTCCGGGAACGCCTCCATGACGATCAAGGACTTCGCCTACGACCACCCCGACCGCGACGTTGCCGCCTTCAAGCGCGCGGTGGCCAACAAGCTGATCTACGCCGTCGGCAAGGACCCCGTGGCCGCCAGCCAGGACGACTGGCTGCACGCCACCGCGCTGGCCGTGCGCGACCAGCTCGTCGAGCGCTGGATGACGACCACGCGCGCCAACTACGCGCAGGACCTCAAGCGCGTGTATTACCTCTCGATGGAGTTCCTCATCGGGCGCACCTTCACCAACGCGCTGCTCGCCGTCGACCTGTACGGCACCGTGCGCGAAGCGCTGGCCGACTTCGGCGTCGACATGGCGGCGCTGGCCGAGCGCGAGCCCGATGCGGCGCTCGGCAACGGCGGCCTCGGGCGGCTCGCGGCCTGCTTTCTCGATTCGATGGCCACGCTCGGCGTGCCCGGCATGGGCTACGGCATCCGCTACGAGTACGGCATGTTCCGCCAGCGCATCGTCGACGGCCAGCAGGTCGAAACGCCCGACTACTGGCTCACGCGCGGCAACCCATGGGAGTTCCAGCGGCCCGAGGTGAACTACCGCGTGCGCTTCGGCGGCCACGTGCAAAAGCGCGAAGGCAAGAACGCGCCCTACGGCGCGGCCGACTGGGTCGACACGCACGACGTGCTGGCCGTGGCCTACGACACCATCATTCCCGGCTACGGCACGCAGGCCACCAACACCTTGCGGCTGTGGTCGGCGCGCGCCACCGAGGAGATCGACCTGTCGGCCTTCAACCGCGGCAACTACATGGCGGCGGTGGAGAGCAAGAACCACTCCGAGAACGTCTCGCGCGTGCTCTACCCCGACGACTCCACGCCCTCGGGCCGCGAGCTGCGGCTGCACCAGGAATACTTCTTCTGCAGCGCCAGCGTGCAGGACCTGCTGCGCCGCTACCTGCGCAACCACACGAGCTTCGAGCAGCTGTCGGAAAAGGTCAGCATCCACCTGAACGACACGCACCCGGTGCTCGCCGTGCCCGAGCTCATGCGCCTGCTGCTCGACGAGCATGGCCTGGCGTGGGACGTGGCCTGGGCGCACACGCAGAAGGTGTTCAGCTACACCAATCACACGCTGATGCACGAGGCCCTGGAAACCTGGCCGGTCGAGATGCTGGGCCGCATCCTGCCGCGCCACCTGCAGATCCTGTACGACATCAACGCGAAGTTCCTGGCCGCCGTGACGCAGACGCACGGCCAGGACGTCGAGCTGGTGCGCCGCCTCTCGCTGATCGACGAGACCGGCGAACGCCGCGTGCGCATGGCCTACGTGGCGGTGCTCGCGAGCCATTCGGTGAACGGCGTGTCGGGGTTGCACTCGGAGCTGATGAAGCAGTCGATCTTTGCCGACTTCGCGAAGATCTTTCCCGAGCGCTTCAACAACAAGACCAACGGCGTCACGCCGCGCCGCTGGCTCGCCCAGGCCAACCCACCGCTGGCCGCGCTGCTCGACCAGCGCATCGGCAAGGGCTGGCGGCGCGACCTGTCGCAGCTCGAAGCGCTGCGCCCGATGGTCGCGCAGCCCGCCTTCGTGCGCGCCTTTCGCCATGCCAAGCGCGAGAACAAGCTGCGGCTGGCCAACTGGGTCGGCGAGCACCTGAAGCTCGACCTGGACACCGACGCGATGTTCGACGTGCAGGTCAAGCGCATCCACGAGTACAAGCGGCAGCTGCTCAACGTGCTGCACGTGATCGCGCGGTACCACCGCATCCTCGATGCGCAGGCCAGCGGCACGCCGGTCGACATCGTGCCGCGCGTGGTCGTGTTCGCGGGCAAGGCGGCCTCGGCCTATGCGATGGCCAAGCAGGTGATCCGGCTCATCAACGACGTGGCGGCCACCGTGAACGCCGACGCGCGCGTGGGCAAGCTGCTGAAGGTGGTGTTCCTGCCGAACTACAGCGTGAGCCTGGCCGAGATCATCATGCCGGCGGCCGACCTGTCAGAGCAGATTTCCACCGCAGGCACGGAAGCCTCGGGCACCGGCAACATGAAGTTCGCGCTCAACGGCGCGCTCACCATCGGCACGCTCGACGGCGCCAATGTCGAGATGCGCGAGAACGTCGGCCCCGAGAACATCTTCATCTTCGGCCACACCACGCCCGAGGTGGCCGACATCCGCGCCCGCGGCTACCAGCCGCGCGAGATCTACGAGGAGAACGCCGAACTCAAGCGCGTGCTCGACGCGATTCGCGATGGCGCGTTCTCGCCGGGCGAGCCGGCGCGCTACCAGGGCATCTACGACGCGCTCGTGAACTGGGGCGACCACTACCTGCTGCTGGCCGACTACGCGAGCTATGTCGCGAAGCAGGCCGAGGTCGATGCGCTGTACCGCGACGCGGAGGCATGGACGCGCATGGCGATCCTCAACGTGGCGGGAATGGGGGCGTTCTCGTCGGATCGGACGATCGCGGAGTACGCGCATGAGATCTGGCACACCAAGCCGGTGATGCTCGGCTGAGGCGAGCGGGCCGGGCCCGCAAGATCAGCGCGTTTTGGCGGGGGCCGCCTCGGCCTCGGTGACAAAGCCGATGCGGCTCAGCCCGGCCTTGTTCGCGATGCCCATGAGCGCCACCACCTTGCCGTAGGGCACGGTCTGGTCGGCGCGCAACTGCACCTCGGTGTCCTTGCTGTCGGCGGCGGCCTTTTCGAGCTGGGCGGTCAGCTCTTCATCGGTCACCGGCTTGTCGTTCAGGAAGACCTTGCCCGACGCATCGACCGACAGGCTCACGAACTTCGGCGTGTCGTTGGGCTGGCCCGCGTCGGTCTGCGGCAGGTCGAGCTTGATCGAGCTGGCCATCAGCGGCGCGGTGATGATGAAGATCACCAGCAGCACCAGCATCACGTCGACCAGCGGCGTGACGTTGATGTCGGACAGCGGACGCTGCCCGCCCGCGCCCATGGCCCGCCCGCCGCCTGCGGCGCTGCTGCCCAGTGAGGTGCGTCCGAAGGCCATGGTGTGCGTGGCGCCTTAAACGGGCATCGGCCGCGCCGGCGGCGGTGCGGCGGGTGCCGGCGCTTCGCCGAAGCTGCCGAGCAGGTCGTGCGCGAAGCCTTCGAGCTCGGCCTCGACGCGGCCCACGACACGGCCGAACACGTTGTAGGCCAGCACGGCCGGAATGGCGACCGCGAGGCCGAAGGCCGTCATGACAAGCGCCTCGCCGACCGGCCCGGCCACCTTGTCGATGGTGAAGCCGCCGGTCTGGCCCGCGATGCCCGCCAGGGCACCGTAGATGCCCCAGACGGTGCCGAGCAGACCGACGAAGGGCGCGGTGGCGCCGACGGTGGCCAGCAGGATCTGCCCGGCCTGCAGGCGCCGCAGCGCGCCGTGCAGCGCACCGCGCAGCACGCGCGTGAGGCGCTGGTTGCGGTCGACCGTGGCGCCCAGCGTGCCGCCGGGCGCTTCGGTGGCGGCCTGGCGCAGCGCGGCCACAGCGGGGCGCACGAGTTCGGCGCGGTCGAAGGCCTGGAGCTTCTGCTCGGCCTCGACCAGGGTGGCCGACTGCCAGAACGCCGCGATGCTGCGCAGCACGTCGCGCGTGCCGCCGCGCAACAGCCAGGCTTTCCAGAGGATCACGACCCAGCTGGCGATCGACATCGCGAGCAGCAGCGCGGCCACCGAACGGCTGACGCCGTCACCGTGGGTCAGCAGTTCGAGCACGCTCATTCGCGTCGTCCTTTGTTGGCCGCGATGCTTAACGCAGACCCAGCACGTCGAACATGTCGTACAGGCCGTTGCGCTGGCCGCTCAGGAAGCGCACCGCACGCAGCGCGCCTTGCGCGTAGGTCACGCGGCTGGACGACTTGTGGGAGATTTCGATGCGCTCGCCGATGCCCGCGAACAGCACGGTGTGGTCGCCCACGATGTCGCCGCCGCGGATGGTGGCGAAGCCGATGGTCGACGGGTCGCGCTCGCCCGTGATGCCTTCGCGGCCGTACACGGCGCAGTCCTTGAGGTCGCGGCCCAGCGCGTCGGCGATCACCTCGCCCATCTTGAGCGCGGTGCCCGAGGGCGCGTCGACCTTGAAGCGGTGGTGGGCCTCGACGATCTCGATGTCGTAGCCGGTGGCCATGGCGCGGGCGGCCATGTCGAGCAGCTTGAGCGTGACGTTGACGCCCACGCTCATGTTGGGCGCCATCATGATGGCGATGTCTTTCGCGATCTCGGCGATCTCGGCCTTCTGCGCGTCGCTGAAGCCGGTGGTGCCGATCACGGCCTGCACGCCCAGCTCGCGGCACACGGCCAGGTGCGCCATCGTGCCTTCGGGGCGGGTGAAGTCGATCATCACCTGGGCGTCCTGCAGGCCGGTGCGCAGGTCGGCCACGATGGGCACGCCGCTGGTGAAGCCCAGGAAGGCCGCAGCATCGGCGCCGAGGGCGGCGCTGCCTGCGATGTCGAGCGCGCCGGCCAGGCGGCAGTCGGGCGCGTTGCGCACGGCTTCGATGAGCATGTGGCCCATGCGGCCCGAGGCGCCGGCGATCGCCACCCGGCGCAGCGCGGGAGCGGAGGAAGAAGAATCGGAGGTGGGGGTGATGGTCGGTTCAGTCACGGGGATTCGGTCATTGAAAAGTCCCTACGGGAGCCATGGACACCGACGAAAGCCACCCCACCGGTCCGGCGGGCACCGCCCACAGGAGGGGTGGCCGCCGCCGGAGCCCTGCCGCGCACGCTCAGCGCGCGGCTTCGAGCGGGGGGTAGGCGGCCGGCAGCGCGGGCATGGGGGCTGCCGGGGTGCCGGTGATGTCGGCTTTCTTGTCGGCCTTGGGCGCGAATTTCTTGAGCTCTTCTTCGGTGGCCTCGAGCTGCGGCACCTTGCCGCTCTTGCGGCGGGTGTCGAGCGTGGCGACGAACTCTTCTTCGCTGGGCATTTCATCGCCCTCGAAGCGGTCCATGAGTTCACCGTTGAAGAACACGGTCAGGCGGCGCTCCTGCGGATCGACGCCCTGGCGGCGGATCGTGAAGACGTAGTCCCAGCGGTTGGCATGGAAGACGTCGTTCAGCAGCGAGGTGCCGAGGATCTCGCGCACCTGCTGGCGCGACATGCCGGGCTTGAGTGCCGCGACCTGTTCCTTCGACACGAAATTGCCCTGCACCACTTCGACTTTGTAGGGGGTGACGGCAGACAGCGCGCCACGCGTGCGTTCGCTGAAACCGCTGCAGGCACCGAGGGCGAGCGTCGCCGCAATGGCAGCAACCAGCAACCAGGGCCGGCGTTGGAGGATGGCAGGCATGGGAGAAGAGGGGGTAGCGATATGATCGAACATTGTAGCGGCCGAGCCTGAAGGCCCGGCCTCAGCCCAGGGCGCAGGAACCATCATGGCCAACATCGACGAACTCAAGAACACCGGCCTCAAGGCCACCTTGCCGCGACTGAAGATCCTCGAGATCTTCCAGACCGGCAGCCAGCGGCACATGACCGCGGAAGACGTCTTCCGCGTGCTGCTCAACGAACACTCCGACATCGGCCTGGCCACCGTGTACCGCGTGCTCACGCAGTTCGAGCAGGCCGGCATCCTGGAGCGCAGCCACTTCGAAAGCGGCAAGGCGGTCTACGAACTGAACGAAGGCACGCACCACGACCACCTGGTCTGCACCTCGTGCGGCAAGGTCGAGGAGTTCTACGACGCCGAGATCGAGCGGCGCCAGCAGATGATCGCCAAGGACAAGGGCTGGTTCCTGCAGGACCACGCCATGTCGCTGTACGGCCTGTGCGGCGACTGCGTCAAGAAGCGCTGACGCTGAAGACCTGCTGAAGCAGAAAGCGGCCCTTCACTTTGAAGGGCTTTTTTCTTTGCTCAGTCCGGATCGCGCCCGCTCTCCATCGCCTTGTGGTGGCGCGCCACGAAGTCGGCATAGGTGTCGATGCCGCGCAGCTGCAGGATCGAGTTGCGCACCGCGGCTTCCACCAGCACGGCGATGTTGCGCCCCGCCACCACCTGGATGATGACCTTGCGCACCGGGATGCCCAGCACGTCCTGCGTGAGCGGCGCCGAGGGCATGCGCTCGTAGTCGCGCTCGAAGCTGTCGCGGCGCACGAGGTGCACGATGAGCTTCAGGCGCATCTTCCGGCGCACGGCCGTCTCGCCGAAGATCGCGCGGATGTCCAGGAGGCCGATGCCGCGCACCTCCAGCAGGTTCAGCAGCAGGTCGGGGCAGCGGCCCTCGATGGTGTTCTGGTTGATGCGGTACAGGTCGACCGCGTCGTCGGCCACCAGGCCGTTGCCGCGCGAGATCAGCTCCAGGCCGAGCTCGCTCTTGCCCAGGCCCGACTCGCCCGTGATCATCACGCCCATGCCCAGGATGTCCATGAACACGCCGTGCATCGAGGTGCGCTCGGCGAAGTGCTTGGACAGGTAGGCGCGCAGCAGGTCGATCACGAAGGCCGACGACTCGCGCGTGGCAAACAGCGGCAGCTGGGCGCGCTCGCAGATCGACAGCAGCTCGTCGGGCGCGGCCTGGCCGTCGGCCAGCACCAGCATCGGCGGCTCCAGCGTGACGATGCGGCCGATGCGGCGCACGCAGTCTTCCTTGCTGCCGCGCGTGAGGTAGGCCACCTCGCGCGCGCCGAGGATCTGCACGCGGTACGGGTGGATGTAGTTCAGGTAGCCGACCAGGTCGGCGGCCGACTGCGCGCGGCTGATGACGTCGGGGTCGAACTGGCGCTCCGAGGCGCCCAGGCCCGCGAGCCATTCCCAGCGGAGCGACCCGCGGAACTCCTCGAACATGGCATCGGCGCTGATGACGGTCGGCTTCATGCGTGCGGCGGCCGGCGCGGGGCGCCGGCATTCTGGTCAGGATGGAGGGAGAGAAAAGCGTCGCCGCAGCTTATCAGCAGCAGCGGCAGGCCCGGCACGGGCGCTCAGGCGACCTGGGTCGACTGCCAGCCGGCGATGAGGCCGTGCAGCGCGGCGGCGTCGGTGCTGGACTTGATCTGCTCGCGCAGGCCGGCGTCGCTCAGCAGCTCGGCAATTTCGGACAGGATCTCGAGGTGCTTCTGCGTGGCCGCTTCGGGCACCAGCAGGAAGATCAGCAGCGCCACGGGCTGCTCGTCGGGGGCGTCGAAGCCGATGGGGTTCGCCAGCTGGAACACCGCGGCCATCGGCGCCTTGAGGCCCTTGATGCGGCCATGGGGAATGGCCACCCCGTGGCCCAGGCCGGTGGAGCCGAGGCGCTCGCGCGCAAACAGGCTGTCGGTGATGAGGGCACGGCCCAGACCGTGAAGGCTCTCGAACAGCAGGCCGGCTTCTTCGAAAGCACGTTTCTTGCTGGTGGCGTCAACGCTCACGAGCACTTGAGCGGGCGGCAGGATGGACGCGAGGCGATTCATGGTGGGGTCAGAGCGGGGGCGATTATGCACCTCCTCGGTAAAAACCCCCAGTCCCCCTAATTACTTTCGTCTACATGTGTTGCCGTGAGGCGTCGCTTCCTCTGGAGGCCCTTGCAAAGCCCCACCAATGTGGTCGGACAAACAAAAGGCCGCCCGAAGGCGGCCTGAGATGCGGGGCGCGGGGCCCGGCGTTTACATCACGCGCTTGGGCGCCACGTGATGGTGGTCCTGCAGGCGATCCTTGTGGCGGACCACCTGGCGGTCGAGCTTGTCGACCAGCTCATCAACCGCGGCGTACAGATCAGCGTGGCTCGATTCCGCGAACATGTCATTGCCCTTGACGTGAATGTTGCACTCCGCCCTTTGGCGGCGTTCCTTTTCCTTCTGCTTTTCCACCGTGAGGATCACCTTGACATCGACCACCTGGTCGAAATGTCGCGTGATCCGGTCCAGCTTGCTCGTGACGTAGGTGCGCAAGGCAGGTGTGACGTCGAGGTGATGACCGCTGATCGTCAAATTCATGAATGACCTCCTGAGAATTGACGGTTGGGGAAATGACCGCGCTCCGGGATGAAGCGTGGCCGGCGAAACAGGTGAGGTTGGGAGAGAGGGAGAGAAGAGGAAGGGAGATGAAGAAAGGGGGCGGTCGGATTCACTATGCCCAAGCTGTCACGGTATTGCAATACCGGGGCTTGCCCGAGTGACGGGCCGGTGTATTGCATGCCCTAATCCGCTATTGATTCCATAGCTGCCCCCGTGCAGTGGCATGCCGTTGCGGCACATTGGAAGCAAGTGTTTCCATGTGCAGCGCGCAGTGCCCCTCCCGCCCGAAGGGCCGGCCCGCTCAGCGCCAGGCGGCGCGCATGCGGTTGCGCAGGTCGATCACCGCGGCCGGTGGCGGCACGGCGGGCGGCAGCACCGGCGGCGGCGGCCAGGTCTGCAGCTCGAAGCCCGCCAGGTCGGACTCCGTGATGAAGCGGGTGCGGTTGGCGTACAGGTGCCGGTCGCCACGCGCCGCCTGCTGCGTGATGTGGAAGCGCTGCGGCATCACCAGGTGCAGGTGATCGCGGGCCCGCGTCATCGCCACGTAGAGCAGGCGCCGTTCTTCTTCCAGCTCGTGCGCGCCCTGCGCCACGTCGGCCGGCATGCAGCCGTCGACCACGTTGATGACGTGCACCGAGTTCCACTCCTGCCCCTTGGCCGAATGGATGGTCGACAGGATCAGGTAGTCCTCGTCGAGCGAGGGCGGGCCGGGCCGGTCGCTCGTGGCCTCGGGCGGGTCGAGCGTGAGCTCGGTGAGAAAGCGTTCGCGCGAGCCATAGCCGGCCGCCAGCCGCGCCAGCTGCTCGACGTCGGCACGCCGCACGCCCGAGGTGTCTTCGTACAGCCGCTCCAGGTGCGGCTGGTACCACTGCATGGCCACCTCGACGTCGGCCGGCCACTGCAGCGACGGCGCGCGCAAGGCGGCATAGGCCTGGGCGAAGTCGGCCCACTGTTCACGCGCGGCCGACGGCGGCACGAAGTCGCGCACGGCCGCGGCGGGGTCGGCCGCCTGGTCCATCGCGTCGAGCAGGCGCGTGCCGGTGGCCGGGCCCACGCCGGGAATGAGCTGCGTGACCCGGAAGCCCGCCATGCGCCCGCGCGGGTTCTGCGCGAAACGCAGCACGGCGAGCAGGTCCTTCACATGCGAGGCCTCGAGGAACTTGAGCCCGCCGAACTTCACGAACGGGATGTTGCGCCGCGCCAGTTCCAGCTCGAGCGCCGCGCTGTGCGACGAGGTGCGAAACAGCACCGCCTGCGACTTCAGCGCCAGCCCGCCTTCGCGGTGCGCCAGGATCTTGTCGGCCACCCAGCGCGCCTGCCCGGCCTCGTCGGGCACGAGCACCAGCACCGGCTTGCCGGCCGAGGGCTTGTCGGTCCAAAGCGTCTTGGCGTGCCGCTCGGCGGCCTGCGCGATGACGCGGTTCGACACGTCGAGGATTGGCTGCGTCGAGCGGTAGTTGCGCTCCAACGTGACGATGCGCGCGGCCTGCGAGAACTGCGACGGAAAGTCGAGGATGTTGCGCACCGTGGCGCCGCGGAACGAGTAGATCGACTGCGCGTCGTCGCCCACCACCGTCACGCCGCGCCCGTCGGGCTTCATCGCGCGCAGGATCTCCGCCTGCAGCAGGTTGGTGTCCTGGTACTCGTCGACCAGCACGTGGTCGAAGCGCGCGCCGACGTGCGCGGCCAGCGCGGGCTCGGCGACCATCTCGGCCCAGTAGAGCAGCAGGTCGTCGTAGTCGAGCACGTTCTGCTGCTGCTTGGCCTCGACGTAGGCGCCGAACAGCGTCTTGAGCTGGGCCTCCCACTCGGCGCACCAGGGAAAGCTGTCCTTCAGCACGGCGGCCAGCGGCGCGCGCGTGTTCACGCAGCGCGAGTAGATCGACAGGCAGGTGCCCTTGCGCGGAAAGCGGTTGACCGTGGACGACAGGCCCAGCTCGTGCCGCACCAGCCCCATGAGGTCTTCGGCGTCGCCGCGGTCGTGGATGGTGAAGTTCTCGTCCAACCCGATCTGCGCGGCGTACTCGCGCAGCAGTCGCGCGCCGATGCCGTGGAAGGTGCCGGCCCAGGGCAGCGCGGGCGGGCGCTCCGACTTCAGCCCCAGCACACGCGCCAGCACCTGGCCCGCGCGGCGCTCCATTTCCTGCGCGGCGCGGCGCGAGAAGGTGAGCAGCAGCAGGCGCTGCGGATCGACCCCGTCCGCGATCAGGTGTGCCACGCGGTGCGCCAGCGTGCTGGTCTTGCCCGAGCCGGCGCCGGCGATCACGAGCAGCGGCCGGTGGTCGGCGCCGACTGCCGTGCCCACGCCGTGCTCGACCGCCGCGCGCTGGTCGTCGTTGAGCGCGGCGAGCGCCGCGGCCAGGCGCTCGGCTTGCGTCTTCGGCGGGGTGGAAAGAACGGGGGACGCAGGGGTCTGCATGGGCACGACTTTACTGTATGTCCGTCCAGTTCGCGTGCCTTGTCGCCCTGTGGCCGGTGACATAATCGCGCCTCGCTGCAACCGGAGACTCCCCTTGGAAACCGCCCCGTCTCGGCAGCTTTCAACTCCCTGGCGACGCTGCGCGTGATGTACTGACGCCGGGTCCGCGGGAATTGAAAGCGCCCCGCCCTCGCCCATCGTTCAGTCACCCCCGGGAGTGAGCCCATGCTCAACATCTTTACGCTCGCCAACGGCCGCCTCGTCCAGGAAGAGATCGAGTCGCTCGAAGAGCTCTCCAAGTTCCAGCCGATCTGGGTCGACCTCGAGTCGCCCACGCTCGAGGAAAAGCGCTGGATCAAGCAGTACTACGGCCTCTCGATTCCCGAAGACGCGATGGACGAGGACATCGAGGAATCGGCCCGCTTCTACGAGGAAGACAACGGCGAACTGCACATCCGCTCCGACTTCCTGATCGACGACGACGAAGACCCGCGCACGGTGCGCGTCGCCTTCATCCTGAACCAGCACAACACCGACCTGCGCAGCCGCGGCGTGCTGTTCTCGATCCACGACGAAGACGTGCCCGTGTTCCGCCTGCTGCGCATGCGCGCACGCCGCGCGCCGGGGCTGATCGAAGACGCCAAGGAAGTGATGCTCAAGCTCTTCGACGCCGACGCCGAGTACTCGGCCGACACGCTGGAGAACATCTACGACGAGCTCGAGGTGGCGGGCAAGAAGGTGCTGTCGGGCAACGTCAGCGACGAGCTGGCCGGCGAGGTGCTCGGCGCCATCGCGCGCCAGGAAGACTTGAACGGCCGCATCCGTCGCAACGTGATGGACACGCGCCGCGCCGTGAGCTTCATGATGCGCAGCAAGATGCTCAACGCCGAGCAGTTCGAGGAGGCGCGGCAGATCCTGCGCGACATCGAGTCGCTGGACAACCACACGGCCTTCCTCTTCGACAAGATCAACTTCCTGATGGATGCGACCGTCGGTTTCATCAACATCAACCAGAACAAGACCATCAAGATCTTCTCGGTGGCCAGCGTCGCGCTGCTGCCGCCCACGCTGATCGCGAGCATCTACGGCATGAACTTCAAGTTCATGCCCGAGCTCGACTGGGCCATGGGCTACCCCTACGCCATCGCGCTGATGGCCGCGAGCGCGCTGGTGCCGATGTGGTACTTCCGCCGGCGCGGCTGGCTCAAATAACGCCGCACAGCGGGTGCTAGAGTGGCTGTCGGCAGGCAGCTGCCCCTGGAGAGCCCCGTGCGCAGACTTCGTTTCCTCACCAACCGCCACCGCGCGCCGTCGACGAACACCGCGCTCGGACTGCTGCTGGCCTTCAACGCCGGCGCCATCAACGCGGGCGGCTTCCTCGTGCTGCACATGTACACCTCGCACATGACCGGCTTCGCCTCGCAGCTGGCGGACGGCATGGTGCTGGGCAACCTCACGCTGCTGCTGAACGCGCTGGGCGCGATCCTGGCGTTCGTGAGCGGCGCCGCGGTCTGCGCGGTGCTGGTGAACTGGGCACGGCAGCACCGGCTGCATGGCGTGTACGCGCTGCCCCTGCTGCTGGAGGCCGCGCTGATGTTCCCGTTCGGGCTCGCCGGCGCCATCACGCTGACCTGGGCCACGCCGTTCGCGGTGCCGCTCACGGTGCTGCTGCTGTCGTTCATCATGGGCCTGCAGAACGCCGTGGCGTCGAAGACCTCGGGCGGCAGCACGCGCACCACCCACATGACCGGCAACATCACCGACGTGGGGATCGAGCTGGGCAAGATGCTCTACTGGAACCGGCGCGCGCCATCCACACCGCTGCCGGTGCGCCACGACCGCAGCCGGCTGCGCCGCTGCGGCGGCCTGGTCGCCATGTTCGTGCTCGGCGGCGCCGTGGGCGCGCTGGGCTTCAAGCACGTGGGATTCATCTGCGTCGTGCCGCTGGCCGCGCTGCTGCTGGCGCTATCGATCCCGCCGCTGCTGCGCGACCTGCCGCAGCTGCGCCGGCTCGCGCCGTAGGCGGGTTCTTCAGGCCGCGTCGCGCGGCAGGGAGGCGAGCCAGGCGTCGACGAGCGCGAGGCTGTAGCGGCTCGCCACCTCGGCCACGAAGCGCGTGAAGTCACCGTGCGCAGCATCGTCGGCGCGGTCCGAGATGGTCCGCAGCGCCGCGAAGGGCACGCCGTAGTCGTGGCAGGCCTGCGCCATGGCCGCTCCCTCCATCTCGACGGCGAGCGCGTCGGGCAGCGAGCGCTGCAGGGCCCCACACTCCGCGGTGGTCGACACGAAACGGTCGCCGCTGATCAGCAGGCCCCGATGCACCTTCGGTGAACGCAGATGGAACTCATCGACCGCCTTCTGCCCCACCAGGCCCACCGGATCGCGCAGCGTGCCTTCGGCCACCGCCGCCAGCGCATCGCCGATGGCCGCATCGGCCGCGAAGCGCGAACGCCCCATCAGCGGCACCTCGTATTTCGGAAAGATCGGCGAGGCGTCCATGTCGTGCTGCAGCAGCTCGGTCGCCACGACCACGTCGCCGACGTTCACGTCCGGCGCCAGCCCGCCCGCCACGCCCGTGAACACGATCGCCCGCACGCCGAAGCGCTCGAGCAGCACCGTGGCCGTGAGCGCCGCCGCGACCTTGCCGATGCGCGACAGCACCGCGACCACGGGTTGGCCCTGCAGGTGGCCGACCCAGAAGTCGCGGCCGGCCACGCGCACGCGCTGCTCGTCGGGCATGCGCGCGAGGAGCGCACTGAGCTCCTCGTGCATGGCCGCGACGATGGCGATGGGCGCAGCGACCACGGCTTACTTGATGTCCACGCCGTAGAAGGTGTGGCGGCCGAACGGACTCAATTTGAAGTCGACCACCTCCTTGCGCACCGGCTTCAGCTGCACCGCGTGCGCGATGGTGAACCACGGCGCCTGCTCCTTGAAGATGACCTGCGCCTTCTTGTAGAGCGCGTCGCGCTCCGACTGCTTGGTCGCGCTCTTGGCCTTCACCACGAGGTCTTCGTAGGGCTGGTAGCAGAACTTCGAGATGTTGCTGCCACTGGCCGACTTGGCCGAGGCGCAGCCCAGCAGGGTGTACATGAAGTTGTCCGGGTCGCCGTTGTCGCCGGTCCAGCCCAGCATGCCCATCTGGTGCTCGCCGGCCTGCAGGCGCTTGCGGTACTCGCCCCACTCGAAGCTCTTGATCTCGGCCTTGACGTTGATCTTGGCCAGGTCGGCCTGCATCAGCTCGGCGATGCGCTTGGCGTTCGGGTTGTACGGGCGCTGCACCGGCATGGCCCACAGGTCAGTGCTGAAGCCGTCGGGGAAGCCGGCCTGCGCCAGCAGCTTCTTGGCGGCTTCGGGGTCGTACGGGTCGTCCTTCACGGCATCGTTGTAGGACCACAGCGTCGGCGGAATCGGGTTCTTCGCGGCCACGCCGGTCGTGAGGTACACGCCGTCGATGATGGCCTTCTTGTTGATCGCCATGTTGATGGCCTTGCGCACGCGCACGTCGTCGAAGGGCTTCTTCGTCGTGTTGTACGAGAGGTAGCCCACGTTCAGGCCGGGCTGCTCCAGCACCTGCACGTTCGGGTCCTTGCGGATCGCGTCGAGGTCGGCCGGGTTCGGGTACGGCATGACGTGGCACTCGCCCTTTTGCAGCTTGGCCCAGCGCACCGAGGCATCGGGCGTGATTGCGAACACGAGGTCGTCGATCTTGGCCTTGCCGCCCCAGTACTGCGGGAAGGCCTTGAAGCGGATGATCGCGTCCTTCTGGTACTGCACGAGGTAGAACGGGCCGGTGCCGACCGGGTCCTGGTCGACCTTCTCGGGCGTGCCGGCCTTGAGCATCGCGATGGCGTACTCCTTCGACTGGATGCCCGCGTACTGCATCGCCAGGTTCGCGAGGAACGGTGCTTCGGCCTGGTTGAGCGTGATCTTCACCGTGTGGTCGTCGATGCGGTCCACCGACTTCAAGAGCTTGGGCATGCCCATGTCGTTGAAGTAGGAGTGGTTCTGGCTCGTGACCTTGAAGAAGGGGTCGCTCTCCTTCCATTGGCGCTCGAGCATGAAGATGAAGTCGTCGGCGTTGAAGTCGCGCGTGGGCTTGAAGCTCTTGCTCGTGGTGTGCCACTTCACGCCCTTGCGCAGGTGGAAGGTGTACACGGTGCCGTCGGCCGAGATGTCCCATTTTTCGGCCAGCCCCGGCATCACCTTGGTGCCGCCGCGCTCGAACTCGACGATGGTGTTGTAGACCTGCGTGGTCACGTCGAACGACGTGCCGGTGGTGTTCATGCCCGGATAGAAGTTTTCCGGGCTTCCTTCGGAGCAGTACACCAACGTCTTGGCTGACACGGCGCTGCAGGCCAGGGTAAGGGCCGTGAGCGCTGCCGGTGCCAGGAGCGCCAGCTTTTGTGAGCGGCGCGAAACGGAGGACTGGGTCTTCATGGGGACTCCTCGAGACAGGGTTGAAAAAATCGCCGCGTCCTCAGGACGCGGCGAGCACGGGACCATCGGCGCGCACGGCCGGCGCGCCATCGAGAAACTGCTCGGCGTAGTGACAGGCCACCAGCCGCTCGTCGAGCGCGCGCAGCGCGGGGCGCTCCTCGCGGCAGCGCGGCTGCACGTGCGGGCAGCGCGTGCTGAAGACGCAGCCCGAAGGCGGATTCAACGGCGACGGCAGCTCGCCCTTGAGCACGATGCGCTGGCTGCTCAGGCCCGGCGTCGAGGCCAGCAGCGCCTGCGTGTAGGGATGCAGCGGCCGCGCGAAGATGCGCGACTTGGGGCCCTGCTCCACCGCATGGCCCAGGTACATCACGAGCACGTCGTGCGCGATGTGGCGCACCACGCCCAGGTCGTGCGAGATGAAGAGGTAGGCCAGGCCCAGCTCGGCCTGCAGGTCGGCCAGCAGGTTCAGCACCTGAGCCTGGATCGACACGTCGAGCGCCGACACCGGCTCGTCGGCCACCAGCAGGCGCGGCGACAGCATGAGCGCGCGCGCAATGGCGATGCGCTGGCGCTGGCCGCCCGAGAACATGTGCGGGTAGCGGTTGGCGTACTCGGGGCGCAGGCCGACGCGGGCCAGCATCTCGCGTGCTTTTTCGGCACGCTCCGGCTTGCTCAGCGTGGTGTTGATGGCCAACGGGTCTTCGAGCACCGCCGAGATCTTCTTGCGCGGGTTGAGCGAGCCGTACGGGTTCTGGAACACCAGCTGCACCGCCTGGCGCAGCTCGCGCTTGCGTTCATGCGGCGGGCTCACCGCATCGGCGCCGATCAGCGTCAGCTGCCCGGCCGTGGGTTTCTCGATCAGCGCGACCATGCGCGCGAGCGTCGACTTGCCACAGCCCGATTCGCCCACCACCGCGAGCGTGCGCCCGCGTTCGAGGCGAAACGAGATGTCGCCCACGGCGCGCAGCTGCGCCGGCGCGCGGAACAGCCCGCGCCGCACGGCGTAGGTGCGCTGCAGGTTGCGCGCCTCGGCGACGATCTCCGGTGGCGATGCGTCGCTCATGGCAGCACCTCCGCGACGGCGGCGCGCGGCGGGTCGTGCGCAATGGCTTCGGCGCGCCCCGGCTCGCCGAGCGGAAAGTGGCAGCGCACCTCGGCGCCCTGCCACGCACGCAGCGCCGGTCGCACCTGGCAGGCGCGCTCGGTGACGTAGCCGCAGCGCGGCGCGAACAGGCAGCCCGCGGGCCGGTCGTGCACGCCGGGCACCACGCCGCTGATGGTGGCGAGCCGGCCCTCGGGCGCGGCGCGCTCGGGCAGCGCCGCAAGCAGCGCCTCGGTGTAGGGATGCTGCGGCGATGCGAAGAGGCGGTCGACGCGCTGGTGCTCCATCACCTGCCCCGCGTACATCACGGCGATGCGCTGCGCCATCTCGCTGACCACGCCCATGTTGTGCGTGATGAGCACCAGCGCCATGCCGCGCTCCTTCTGCAGGTCGCGCAGCAGGTCGAGGATCTGCGCCTGGATGGTCACGTCGAGCGCGGTGGTCGGCTCGTCGGCGATCAACAGGCGCGGGTTGCAGGCGATGGCCATGGCGATCATCACGCGCTGGTTCATGCCGCCCGAGAGCTGGTGCGGGTAGCTGCCCAGGCGCGACGAGGCGGCGGGGATGCCGACCTGTTCGAGCAGTTCGGTCGCGCGCTTCTTCGCTTCGCGCTTGTCGAGCTTCAGGTGCAGGCGCAGCGTTTCCATCAGCTGGAAGCCGATGGTGAAGCAGGGGTTGAGGCTGGTGGTCGGCTCCTGGAAGATCATCGCGACCTCCTTGCCGACCAGCGTGCGGCGCGCCTTGTCGGAGATGCCGAGCAAGTCCTTGCCCGCAAAGCGCATGTGGTCCGCGCGCACGCGGCCCGGGAAGCCGACGAGGCCCATGAGCGCCATCATCGTGACGCTCTTGCCCGAGCCCGATTCGCCGACGATGCCGAGCACCTCGCCTTCTTCGAGCGTGAGGCTCACGCCGTCGACGGCGTGCAGCACGCCGCCCTGCGTGGGGAACTCGACGTGCAGGTCCTTGATGTCCAGCAAAGGCATCTGTGCTCTCCTTTGCGTCAGCGCTTGAGCTTCGGGTCGAGCGCATCGCGCAGCCCGTCGCCCAGCAGGTTGAAGGCCAGCACGGCCGCAAGGATGGCGAGTCCCGGGAAGGTCACGACCCACCACGCGCGCAGCACGAACTCGCGCGCATCGGCCAGCATCGTTCCCCACTCGGGCGACGGCGGCTGTGCGCCCAGGCCGATGAAGCCGAGCGCCGCCGCATCGAGGATGGCGGTCGAGACACCCAGTGAGGCCTGCACGATCAGCGGCGCCGAACAGTTGGGCAGCACCTCGCGGAACATCAGGCGCAGCGTGCTGGCGCCGCTCACGCGCGCCGCGGTCACGTAGTCGCGCGAGACCTCGGCGATGACCGTGGCGCGCGTGATGCGCACATAGTGCGGCAGCACCACGATGGCCACCGCGAGCATGGCATTGACGAGCCCCGGCCCGAGGATCGCGACGATCACGATGGCCATCAGCAGGCTGGGCATCGTGAGGATGATGTCCATCATCCGCATGATCGCGATCTCCAGCGCGCCGCGGAAGAATCCGGCGACGAGCCCGAGCACCACGCCCACCACCACCGACAGCGCCACCACCGCGACGCCGATCGACAGCGACAGCCGCGCGCCGTGCATGAGCCGCGACAGGATGTCGCGTCCGATGGCGTCCGTTCCCAGCAGGTAGGTCCACGAGCCGCCTTCCTGCCAGGCCGGCGGCTTGAGGAACGCGGCGGCGTTGGTTTCGTTCGGCGCATGCGGCGCGATCCACGGTGCGAACAGCGCCACCAGCAGCAGCACCACGATGGTGACGAGACCGATGACCGCGCCCCGGTTCGCCGAGAAGGCGGTCCAGAACTCGCGCCAGGGACCGGGAGGCGCCGAGGCCTGCGAGCTGGGGGGAACTGCGTGGGTGTTGCTCGTCATCGACTCAGTGCCTGATCCGCGGGTTGATGACGCCGTAGGCGATGTCCACCAGCAGGTTCAGCAGCATCACGATGCCGCCCAGCAACAGCATGCCGCCCTGCAGCACCGGGTAATCGCGCCGCCCGATGGCCTCGATGAGCCACTTGCCGACACCGGGCCAGGAGAAGATGGTCTCGGTCAGGATCGCGCCGGTGAAGAGCACGCCGATCTGCAGGCCGATCACCGTGACGACCGGGATCAGCGCGTTGCGCAGCGCATGCAGGCCCACCACGCGAAAGCGCGACAGGCCCTTGGCGCGCGCGGTGCGGATGTAGTCCTCGCCCAGCACCTCAAGCATGGCCGAGCGCGTCATGCGCGCGATGACGGCCAGCGGCACGGTGCCCAGCACGATGGCCGGAAGAATGAGGTGGTGCAGCGCCGACCAGAAGGCCTCGGTCTCGCCGGCGCGCAGCGCGTCGATCAGCAGGAAGCCGGTCTGCGGCTCGACGAAGTACTGCACCGAGATGCGGCCCGACACCGGCGTCCAGCCCAGCTGCACCGAGAAGAACAGGATGAGCAGCAGGCCCCACCAGAAGATCGGCATCGAGTAGCCGGTGAGCGACGTGGCCATCACGCCGTGGTCGAAGATGGAGTTGCGCCGCACCGCCGCGAGAATGCCGGCCGGCAGCCCCAGCAGCAGCGCGAAGAGAATCGCGCACACGCCGAGCTCGACGGTGGCCGGAAAGAGCGCGAGGAACTCGCTCATCACCGTGTCCTGCGTGATGAGCGACTTGCCCAGGTCGCCCTGCAGCACGCGGCCGATGTAGATGCCGTATTGCACGAGCAGGGGCTTGTCCAGGCCCATGGCGGTGCGCAGTTCGGCGTGGCGCGCGGGGTCGATCCCGCGCTCGCCGGCCATCGTCTCGATGGGGTCACCCGGCACCAGCCGGATGAGAAAGAAGGCCAGCAGCGTCATGCCGATGAAGGTCGGCACGAGCAAGCCTAGGCGAACGTAAATGAATCTGAGCATCGACCCGCGAATATGCAAGATCGATGCCCCGGCCCCACCCGGGCGGAACCCTTACTACTTCTTGCTATCCCGCAGCTCGCGCCGCAGGATCTTGCCCACCGGGGTCTTGGGCATGTCGGTGCGGAACTCGATCACGCGCGGCTGCTTGTAGCCCGTGAGGTTGGCGCGGCAGTACTCGCGCACCTGCGCTTCGGTGAGCGACTCGTCCTTCTTGACGATGACGAGCTTCACGGCCTCGCCGGTCTTCTCGTCGGGCACGCCGACCGCGGCGCATTCGAGCACGCCGGGCAGCATCGCCACCACGTCCTCGATCTCGTTCGGGTACACGTTGAAGCCCGACACCAGGATCATGTCCTTCTTGCGGTCGACCACCTTGAAGTAGCCGCGCTCGTCGACCACGCCGATGTCGCCGCTCTTGAAGTAGCCGTCGGGCGTCATGACCTTGGCGGTCTCGTCGGGGCGCTGCCAGTAGCCGGCCATGACCTGCGGGCCCTTGATGGCGATCTCGCCGCGCTCGCCGGTGGGCACCTCGTTGCCGTCGTCGTCCAGCAGCTTGAGCCAGGTGCTCGGCAGCGGCAGGCCGATGGTGCCGGTGTAGGCCGTGCTGTTGGTCGGGTTGCAGGTGGTCGAGGGCGAGGTTTCCGAGAGGCCGTAGCCTTCGCAGATGGGGCAGCCGGTCTTCTCGAGCCAGAGCTTGGCCACTGCGGCCTGCACCGCCATGCCACCACCGACCGAGACCTTCAGGTTCTTCCAGTTGACGGTGTTGAAGTCGGGGTGGTTCGCCAGCCCGTTGAACAGCGTGTTGACGGCCGGGAAGCTGTGGATGGTGTGCTTGGACAGTTCCTTGAGCACGCCGGGAATGTCGCGCGGGTTCGGGATCAGGATCAGCTTGCCGCCCGTGCGCATGCTCAGCATCATGCCGACCGTGAACGCGAAGATGTGATACAGCGGCAGCGCGCACACGCTGGTGGGCTGCTCGTTGGCCGGCACCTTGGCCATGACGGGCTCGTTCCAGGCCTCGGACTGCAGCACGTTGGCGATCACGTTGCGATGCAGCAGCACCGCGCCCTTGGACACGCCGGTGGTGCCGCCGGTGTACTGCAGCACGGCCACGTCGTCGGGGCCGGTGGCCACGGGCTTGAGCGAACCGCCCGCGCCCTTGTCGAGCGCATCGTTGAAGCGCACGGCGCCCGGCAGGCTGAAGTGCGGCACCAGCTTCTTGACGTTGCGCACCACGTAGTTGACCAGCGCGCCCTTCAGGAAGCCGAGCCGGTCGCCCATGGAGGCCAGCACGATGTGCTTGATGGGCGTGCTCGCGATGCACTGCTGCAGCGTGGTGCCGAAGTTCTCCATGATGACGATCGCCTTGGCGCCCGAGTCCTTGAGCTGGTGCTCGAGTTCGCGCGGCGTGTACAGCGGGTTCACGTTCACCAGGATCAGGCCGGCGCGCAGGATGGCGGCCACCGCGATCGGGTACTGCGGGCAGTTGGGCATCATCGCGGCGACGCGGTCGCCCTTCACGAGGCCCAGGCCCTGCAGGTAGGCCGCGAAGGCCTTGCTGAGCTTGTCGGTCTCGCCGTAGCTCACGTCCTTGCCCATGAAGCTGTAGGCCGTGCGGTCGGCGTACTTGGTGAAGCTCTCCTCCATGAGCGCCACCAGCGACGGGTAGTGCGACGCGTCGATGTCGGCGGGCACGCCTTGCGGGTAGCTGCTGAGCCAGGGGCGTTCGGTCATGGATGTGTCTCCTCGGAGTCGGATGAGTTTTTAAAAACGAAAACGGCGCACGTGAGGCGCCGCGACGATCAGGCCCGCATCGCGGGCACGGACCTTCGGCCTATTCGATGGCCTTGCCCATATCTTCCACTACTTTTTTCGCATCGCCAAAGACCATCATGGTCTTGTCCATGTAGAAGAGCTCGTTGTCCAGGCCCGCGTAGCCGGCGGCCATGGAGCGCTTGTTCACGATGACGGTCTTGGCCTTGTAGGCTTCCAGGATCGGCATGCCGTAGATCGGCGTGCCCTTGGTGAGCGCGGCCGGGTTCACCACGTCGTTGGCACCCAGGATGATCGCCACATCGGCCTGCGCGAACTCGCCGTTGATGTCCTCCATCTCGAACACCTGGTCGTAGGGCACCTCGGCCTCGGCCAGCAGCACGTTCATGTGGCCCGGCATGCGGCCGGCCACGGGGTGGATGGCGTACTTCACGTTGACGCCCTTGTGCGTGAGCTTCTCGGCCAGTTCGTTCACGGCGTGCTGGGCGCGCGCCACGGCCAGGCCGTAGCCCGGAACGATGATCACCGTCTCGGCGTTGGACAGCATGTAGGCCGCGTCGTCGGCGCTGCCGCTCTTGACCGGGCGCTGCTCCTTGTCGCCGCTGGAGGCCGTGGTCGCCTCGCCGCCGAAGCCGCCCAGGATCACGTTGAAGAACGAGCGGTTCATGGCCTTGCACATGATGTAGCTCAGGATCGCACCCGAAGAGCCCACCAGCGAACCGGCCACGATCAGCATCGCGTTGTTCAGGCTGAAGCCGATGCCGGCCGCCGCCCAGCCCGAGTAGCTGTTGAGCATCGACACCACCACCGGCATGTCGGCGCCGCCGATCGGGATGATGATGAGCACGCCCATCACGAAGGCCAGCGCCAGCATGGCGAAGAACGCCGGCCAGCTTTCGGTGGCCACGAACACCAGGCCCAGGGCGATGGTCGCCAGGCCCAGCACCAGGTTCAGCATGTGCTGGCCCGAGAACTGCACCGGCGCGCCCTGGAAGAGGCGGAACTTGTACTTGCCCGAGAGCTTGCCGAAGGCGATGACCGAGCCGCTGAAGGTGATGGCGCCGATGGCCGCCCCCAGGAACAGCTCGAGCCGGTTGCCATAGGGAATGGCATGGCGCACGAAACCCTCGAAGAGGACCGCGCCGTCAGGCGTGCGCGCACCGACGACAGCCGCCACGGGTGCGGCCGTGATGCCGAAGGCCCAGGGCTCGGCCACCGCGGCCACGCCGATGAACACCGCGGCCAGGCCGATCATGCTGTGCATGAAGGCGACCAGCTCGGGCATCTTGGTCATCTCGACCTTGTTGGCCATGAAGGCGCCCAGGCCGCCACCGACCACGACGGCAGCCAGCACCCAGGCGATGCCGGTGGTGAAGTCGACGTTGAGGGCGCGCGCCTGTCCGTGGACCAGCGCGATGGTGGTCAGCACGGCGATCGCCATGCCGGTCATGCCGAAGATGTTGCCGCGGATCGAGGTGGTGGGATGGGACAGGCCCTTCAGGGCCTGGATGAAGCAGACGCTGGCAACGAGGTACAGCAGCGTGACGAGGTTCATGCTCACTTGGCGGCTCCCTCTGCAGCCTTGGGGGCGGCCTTCTTGTCTTTCTTCTTGAACATCTCGAGCATCCGGCGCGTGACCAGGAAGCCGCCGAAGACGTTCACCGCGGCCAGCGCCACGGCGAGCACGCCCATGGTCTTGCCCAGCGGCGTGGTGGTGAGCGCGGCGGCCAGCATGGCGCCCACGATCACGATGGCCGAGATGGCGTTGGTCACGGCCATGAGCGGCGTGTGCAGCGCGGGCGTGACGGTCCAGACCACGTGGTAGCCGACGTAGATGGCCAGCACGAAGATGGTCAGGTTGATGACGGTGTGCGAAACGATTTCCATGGTGTTGTGTTCTCCTCGTTCGGTCTCTGTCTCTTGGTCCCGGGCTCTGTCAGAGCTTCTTGACTTCGTTGATGCGGTTGGCATCGCCAAGCAGCACCACCTTGGGCTTGTAGTCGGCGGCTTCGGCCTCGGTCATGGGGGCGTAGGTGCAGATGATGAGCAGGTCGCCCACATGCGCCTTGCGCGCCGCCGCGCCGTTGAGCGAGATGGCGCCCGAACCGCGCGCCGCCTTGATGATGTAGGTCGAGAAGCGCTCGCCGTTGTTGACGTTGTACAGCTCGATCTTTTCGTACTCGCGCATGTCGGCCGCGTCGAGCAGGTCCTCGTCGATGCCGCACGAGCCTTCGTAGTGCAGGTCGGCTTCGGTCACGGTGGCGCGATGCAGCTTCGCGCGGAGCATGGTGCGGTTCATGGAAGGCAGCCTGCTCTTACTTGCGCGTGACCTGGCCGTCCTGCGTGACGCGGCAGGCGGCGACGATGTCGTCCTCGAGGTCGATCTTGAGCGCGCCTTCCTTCGTGACGACGAGCTTGAGGAAGTCGAGCACGTTGCGCGCATACAGCGCCGACGCGTCGGCCGCCACCAGCGCCGCGAGGTTGGTTTCGCCCACGATGGTCACGCCGTGCTTGACCACGGTCTTGTCGGCCTCCGACAGCGGGCAGTTGCCGCCGATGCCGTCGGCGCCCTTGCCGGCCGCGATGTCGACGATCACCGAGCCCGGCTTCATCGACTTGACCATGTCCTCGGTGACGAGGGTGGGCGCGGCGCGGCCGGGAATGAGCGCGGTGCTGATGACCACGTCGGCCAGCGCGACGCGCTTGGCGACCTCGGCCTGCTGGCGCGTGAGCCAGCTGGCGGGCATCGGGCGGGCGTAGCCGCCGACGCCTTCGGCCGCGTCCTTCTCTTCCTGCGTCTCGTAGGGCACGTCGATGAACTTGCCGCCCAGCGACTCGATCTGTTCCTTGACGCTCGGACGCACGTCCGAGGCCTCGATGACGGCGCCCAGGCGCTTGGCCGTGGCAATGGCCTGCAGGCCGGCCACGCCGACGCCCAGGATGACGACGCGCGCGGCCTTCACGGTGCCGGCGGCGGTCATCAGCATGGGGAAGAAGCGCTGGTACTTGTCGGCCGCGATCATCACGGCCTTGTAGCCGGCGATGTTGGCCTGCGAGCTGAGCACGTCCATGCTCTGGGCGCGCGTGGTGCGCGGCGCGGCTTCGAGCGCGAAGCCCGTGACGCCCGCGGCGGCCAGGCGCTGCAGGCCGGCCGCGTCGAAAGGATTGAGCATGCCGATGACGACCGCGCCGGCCTTCAGCTGCGCCGCCTCGGCGTCGCTGGGCGTGCGCACCTTGAGCACCATGTCGGCGGAGAGCGCCCCGGCCGCATCGGTGATCTCGGCGCCTGCCGTCTGGTACGCCGCGTCGGTGACGCTGGCTGCAATGCCGGCACCGGCCTGCACACGCACGGTGTGCCCGGAGGCCACCAGTTTCTTCACCGTTTCGGGTGTAACGGCCACTCGGGTTTCGCCAGCCGCTGTCTCGGCAGGCACGCCTATCAACATAGAGTTCTCCTCAGGGGGAAGGGGCAGCACGGATTGCGGGCAGAGCTTACAGCAAGATTACAAGCGCACCTGTCGCCAGAATGCCGCGTTCTTTTTGCTGCTCAACGCCCGCAGGCACTGCACATGTAGCTATTTAATTGATAGCAAATTGGCGGCCGGTACGACCCCGGGGGAAACACGGGTGACCGCCGCAGAAGCGCTTGTGGCGCCTTCGCTCGCTCTGGTTCTAGATTGCGATCAACTAACACCAATTGGATTCAATTGGCAATTGAACCACATACATAAAATCAATTTGCGTGAATTAATAGCAATTCACAGCAATGATTTCAGACGCAGATAGATACACTTCGATTCATATTGCGGACACATAGAGGTCCACACAGGGCGGAACAAGGGAATGGAATGCGCATTGCAGTACTCGACACCGAGCCGGACCAACTCCGGTTGATCAACCAATCCATGGCGAGCCTCGGTCACGAGTGCCACACGTACGCTGCCGGCAAGGCGCTGCTGCACGCCATGCGCCGCGAAACCTTCGACCTGCTGGTCCTCGACTGGCGCCTGCCGGACATGAACGGCCCGGACGTCGTCAAGACGATCCGGCAGGACTACAAGAGCCGCATGCCGATCCTGTTCGTGACCGAGCACCACGACGACAGCGACATGGTCGAAGGCCTCAATGTCGGCGCCGACGACTTCATGGCCAAGCCGCTGCGCCCGATCGAGTTCGAGGCCCGCATCAACGCCCTGCTGCGCCGCGCCTACCCCTCGCGCAACGAGCCCGAAATGGTGTTCGGCCCGTACCACTTCTTTCCGCCCTCGCGCACCATCCGGGTCCACGGCGAGCTGGTCGAGCTGAAGAACCGCGAGTACGAACTCGCGCTCTTCCTGTTCCAGAACCTGGGGCGCCTGCTCTCGCGCGAGCACCTGCACGAGGCGGTCTGGGGGCTGGGCGTCGAGGCGCTGTCGCGCTCGCTCGACACCCACGTGTCGCGCCTGCGCACCAAGCTCGAGCTGCGCCCCTCGAATGGCTTCCTGCTGCTGGCGGTGTACGGCCTGGGCTACCGGCTGGAAACCATCGAGGTCGACACACGGCCCGCCGCTGCAGCTTCCAACGCTCGCTGAGCGCACGCCCCGGCAGGCCGGGCGGGGAACCCCTCCTTCCCGTCGGCCTCCAACTTGTTCCGTCCGAACAAGTGCCCTTCCCCATGCCCCGGCTCCTCCTGGCCGCACTGCTCCTGCTGTGCAGCGGCCTGTTCCCCGCCCTCGCCGAAGACGTCGAGGCCAGCGACATGGTGCGCGGCGGCCTGCAGGCGATCCAGATGATCGACCGGAACGAGGCCGGCGAGCTGTGGGACGGCGCCACGCCCGCCACCCGCAAGCGCATCACCCGCACCGACTTCGCCAGCAAGGTGGCCAGGAGCCGCGCCCCGCTCGGCGGGCCGCAGCAGCGCACCTGGGTGGCCGTGCACCGGCAGGTCGTGACCGACCCGGACGCCGATGCCGCCGGCCAGTACGTCAGCGTCGAGTACGAGACCCGCTTCGGCAACACCCCCGATCGCACGCTGCGCGAACGGGTGAGCTTCCGGCTCGACGCCGACCGCATCTGGCGCTTCAGCGGCTATGTCGTGCGATAGCCGAGATGCCGATAGACTCGCGCCCACGATGCCCACACGCTGGAAACCCAATGTCACCGTGGCCGCGGTGATCGAGCAAGACGGCCGCTTCCTGCTCGTCGAAGAGCAGACCGACGACGGCCTGAAGCTCAACAACCCCGCCGGCCACCTCGACCCCGGCGAGTCGCCCGAGGACGGCTGCATCCGCGAAACGCTCGAGGAAACGGCCCACGCCTTCACGCCGACCGCGCTGCTCGGCGTGTACATGGCGCGCTCGGCCGAGCAGCCCGACGTGACCTACATGCGCTTTGCCTTCACCGGCGAGCTGGGCGCACGCGAAGAAGGTCGTGCGCTCGACGAAGGCATCGTGCGCACGCTCTGGATGACCGTGGACGAGATCCGCGCCAGCGTGGCGCGCCATCGCAGCCCGCTGCTGCTGCGCTGCATCGAGGACTACCTCGCCGGCAAGCGCCACCCGCTCGCGCTGATCCACACCGAAGACAGCGTGCGGCAGCCCCGCTGAGGCCTGTTCAGACGATGACGCCGCCCCCGAGGCAGCGCTCGCCGTCGTACAACACGGCCGACTGCCCCGGCGTGACCGCCCATTGCGGCGCACCGAAGCGCAGGCTGAAGGCGCCGTTGGCGCCCTCGGACAGTTCGCAGGCTGCGTCGGCCTGCCGGTAGCGCGCCTTCGAACCGTAGCTGCCCGCGGTCGGCACTTCGCCGGCGACCCAGCTCGCGTCGTCCGCCTTCAGTTCGGACGACAGCAGCCACGGATGGTCGTGCCCCTGCACCACCCACAGCGTGTTCTTCTCGACGTCCTTGCGCGCGACGAACCAGGGCGAATGGTCGCCCGCGCCGCGCTGGGCGCCCTTTTCCTTCACGCCGCCGATGCCCAGCCCCTGGCGCTGGCCCAGCGTGTAAAAGCTCAGGCCCTGGTGCTCGCCGAGCTTGCGGCCGCGGTCGTCCTTGATCGGGCCCGGCTCCTTGGAGATGTAGCGGTTCAGGAAGTCGCGGAACGGCCGCTCGCCGATGAAGCAGATGCCGGTCGAGTCCTTCTTCTTCGCGTTGGGCAGGCCGATTTCTTCCGCGATGCGGCGCACCTCGGTCTTGTGCAGCTCGCCGACCGGGAACAGCGTCTTCGACAGCTGGGCCTGGTTCAGGCGGTGCAGGAAGTAGCTCTGGTCCTTCGAGTTGTCCAGCCCCTTGAGCAGCTCGTGCCGGCCCGTGGCCTCGTTCAGGCGCACGCGCGCGTAGTGGCCGGTGGCGATCTTCTCGGCGCCCAACCGCATGGCGTGGTCGAGAAAGGCCTTGAACTTGATCTCGGCGTTGCACAGCACGTCGGGGTTGGGCGTGCGGCCGGCCTTGTATTCGCGCAGGAACTCGGCGAACACGCGGTCCTTGTAGTCGGCGGCGAAGTTGACGTGCTCGATCTCGATGCCCAGCACGTCGGCCACGCTGGCGGCGTCCACGAAGTCGATGTTCGACGAGCAGTACTCGCTGTCGTCGTCGTCTTCCCAGTTCTTCATGAAGATGCCGACCACCTCGTGCCCCTGCTGCTTGAGCAGGTGCGCGGTGACCGCGGAGTCCACCCCGCCGCTCAGCCCGACCACGATCCGTTGTTTTGCCATAAGCCCGCCATTGTCCCAGCCCGGCGACAGGGGCATCCGGCGTGTGGGAAATCGGGAAAACCCGTGTCGCCGGCTTGTCAGCCCGCACTCCACGATGCGAAAGGCCAGCGCTACAGTGACCCGAAACACAGCGGAGACACAACGCATGGCGACCCCTTCCCCCTCTGACAACAACACCCCCTGGACGCGCAACTACCCGCCCGGCATGCGCTGGGACGCCGACCTGCCGGTCAAGCCGGTGCAGCAGATGCTCGACGAGGCGGTCGCGCGCTGGCCCGATCACTCGGCCGTGGAGTTCATGGGCCAGGTCCTCACCTACGCCCAGCTCGGCGCGGCGGTCGACCGCGCCGCCAAGGGCCTGCAGGACCTGGGCGTGAAGCCGGGCGTGCATGTCGGCCTGTACCTGCCGAACACGCCGCACTACCCCATCGCCTTCTTCGCCGTGCTCAAGGCCGGCGGCACGGTGGTGAACTACTCGCCGCTGGACGCCGAGCGCGTGCTGGCCCACAAGATCGAGGACAGCCGCACCGACATCCTCGTCACGCTCGACCTCGTGAACCTCTACCCACTGATGGCGCGCCTGCTCGACAGCTCGCGCCTGAAGACGCTGGTGGTCGGCAGCCTCGGCGACTACGGCGCGGCGGGCGACAAGGTGCAGGCCCAGCTGCAGGCCGCGGGCCAGATCGCCCCCGTGCCGGTGGACGCGCGCCACGTGCGCTTCACCGACCTGCTCAAGAGCGAAGGCACGCACCAGACCTACCCGCTGGGCGACCTGGCCGAAGAGATCGTCGTGCTGCAGTACACCGGCGGCACCACCGGCCTGCCCAAGGGCGCGATGCTCACGCACGCCAACCTCACGTCGGCCTCGGCGCAGTACTACGAATCGACGCGCGGCGAGCCGCCGATCCTCGACGAAGGCAAGGAGCGCTTCCTGGTCGTGCTGCCGCTGTTCCACATCTTCGCGCTCAGCGCCGCGATGCTGCTGGGCGTGCGCCTGGGCGCGGCGCTGGTGCTGCACACGCGCTTCGATGTCGACGCGGTGATGAACGAACTCGCGGCCAGCAAGATCAGCGTGTTCCCCGGCGTGCCGACCATGTACACCGCCATCCTTGCGCACCCCAAGGCCAGGGAGATGGACCTGCGCTCGCTGAAGTTCTGCGGCTCCGGCGGCGCGCCGCTGCCGGTGGAAGTGGAGCAGCGCTTCTTCGAACTCACCGGCTGCCACCTCAACGAAGGCTGGGGCATGACCGAGACCTCGCCCGTGGGCACCTTCACGCCCGCGCGCGGCGTGCGCAAGGCCGGCTCGTGCGGCATGCCGCTGCCGCGCGTGCGCATCAAGCTCGTGAGCCTGGACGACCCGACCCAGGACGTGACCGCGTTCGGCGAGCCCGGCGAGCTGTGCGTGCAAGGCCCGAACGTCATGAAGGGCTACTGGAACAACCCGAAGGCCACCGCCGAGTCGATGACCGCCGACGGCTACTTCCGCAGCGGCGACGTCGCGAAGATGGACGCCGACGGCTACCTCTACATCGTCGACCGCACCAAGGACATGCTGCTGTGCGGCGGCTACAACGTGTACCCGCGCGTGCTCGAGGAGGCGGTGTACGAACACCCGTCGGTGGCCGAGGTCTGCGTGATCGGCGTGCCCGACGAGTACCGCGGCCAGTCGCCAAAGGCTTTCGTGAAACTGAAGGACGGCGCAGACGCGCTCACGCTCGACGCGCTCAAGGCCTTCCTGAAGAACCGCCTGGGCAAGCACGAGATGATCGGCGCGCTCGAGATCCGCGCCGAGCTGCCCAAGACCGCCGTGGGCAAGCTCTCGAAGAAAGACCTCGTGGACGAGGAAGCCCGCAAGCGGGCCTAGGCTTTACGACTTCTTCTGACCGAAGGCCTCGGCGAGCAGCTCGTAGGAGCGCAGCCGGGCCGCGTGGTCGAACACCTGCGAGGTGATCATGAGTTCGTCGGCGCCGGTGCGCGCCACGAACGCTTCCACGCCCTGCTTCACGGTCTCGACCGAGCCCACCGCCGAGCACGACAGCACCGAGTCGAGCAGCGCGTTCTCGGCCGGGCCGACCTTCTGGCGGTAGTTCTCCAACGGCGGCGGCAGGCGCCCCGGGCGGCCGCTGCGCAGGTTCACGAAGGCCTGCTGCCACGAGGTGGCGCGGAACTCGGCCTCGGCGTCGGTGTCGGCCGCGAACACGTTGAAGCCCAGCATCACATACGGCTTCTGCAGCTGCGCCGAGGGCTTGAAGGTCTCGCGGTAGATCTGGATGGCCTGCATGATCTGCTGCGGCGCGAAGTGCGAGGCAAAGGCATACGGCAGGCCCAGGTGCGCCGCCAGCTGCGCGCCGAAGGTGCTCGAGCCGAGGATCCACACCGGCACCTCGAGCCCCGCGCCGGGCACGGCGCGCACGGCCTGCTGCGGATTCTTCGACATGAAGTCCATGAGCTCCATCACGTCCTGCGGGAACTGGTCGGCGTCCGACTCCAGGTTGCGCCGCAGCGCGCGCGCGGTGCGCTGGTCGGAGCCGGGCGCGCGGCCCAGGCCCAGGTCGACGCGCCCCGGGTACAGCGACTCCAGCGTGCCGAACTGCTCGGCGATCACCAGCGGCGAGTGGTTCGGCAGCATCACGCCGCCGGCGCCGATGCGGATGGTGGAAGTGCCCGCGCCCACGTGCGACAGCAGCACGGCCGTGGCCGCGCTCGCGATGCCCGGCATGCCGTGGTGCTCGGCCAGCCAGTAGCGCGTGTAGCCCAGCTTCTCGCCGTGCTGCGCCAGCGACAGCGAGTTGCGGAACGACTGCGCGGCATCGCTGCCTTCGGTGATCGGGGAAAGGTCGAGGATCGAAAGCGGAATCATGGCGCGATCATGGCGCGAACCGCCCGATGCCGTCACGCGCGGGGCTATTCGGTTTGGTATAGCGTCGCGACGCTCGCGAAATCACGCCCGTGCTGCGTCACATGGACCTGGAAGGGCACGCTCTCGCCCGGCGCGATGGCCGGCAGGTTCTCGATCAGCTTGAAGCCGGTCAGCTGGTCGTTGCGGTCGCGCAGGCTCACCCACAGCCGCACCTTGGCCGCGATGGCCGTGCCGGGGTTCTTCACCGTGCCCGTGACCTCCACGCTCTTGTAGGTGAAGCGCTGGCTGAAGTTGAGCAGCACGCTGCCGGTGCCGGCCTGGGTGCCCGTCACCTGCACCTCCAGCGGCTTGCGCGGGCCGGGCAATGCGGCGCGACGCATCGGCTTCCACTCGACGCGGGTCTGTGTGATGCGGTCCACGGCCTTGGGCTCCAGCAGGACCGGAAAGCGCTCGCCCGGGTACAGGGAGGCCAGCGCGTCGAGGCGCGTGGTGCCGTCGGCCGTGCTGCCGCCGAAGCGCGAGATCACGGCGCCGGGCGCAATGGCGATGGCGTCGGTGCTGCGGTTCACCAGCTCGGTCATGAACAGCGGCCGCTGGATCGTGCTGCGCCCCGCCACCAGCGGCAGCAGTTCGAGCTGCCGCGGGTCGAAGCGCTCGCTGTCGTCGGCCAGCAGGTCTTCGGTGCCCAGCCGCAGGTCAGGGTGGAAAGCCTCCGGCGCGCCGGCGGTGCGGATCACGCGGTCGGCGCTCAGCACCGTGGTGCGCGCGCCCGAGGGCGTGACCGTGCGGTAGCCAATGCGGTAGTCCCACGCCGCGATGGCGGCGCCGCGGCCGAAGCGGCTGAGGTCGACATCGATCGCCGCGCGTGCGCCGGGCGCCAGCTCGGACCCCGGCGCATGGCCGCGACCGACGCCGATCACCTGGCCCGCGTCGTCGTACAGCGTGACCAGCGCCTCGATGCTGCCGAACGCCGGCACACCCGCGGCGCCCGCATGCACGAGGCGCCCGACCAGGCGCACGCGCTCGCCCTGCTGCACCAGCCGCACGCGCGAGAACGCCAGGCGCGGCCCTTCGGCGGCGCTGCGCGGTTCGGACAGCTTCTCGACCGTCACGTCCTGCCGCGTGACGTTCTGGCCCGAGGGAAGATCGACCAGCACGGGCGCGGACTCGCCGGGCATCAGCACGTCGATCGGCAGGGATTCGCTGCGCTCGTTCAGCCGCGTGTCGCCGTCGTGGAACACCACCTTCAGGCCGGGCCGTTCGAGCGGCCGGCCGGTCTCGTTGCGCGCCAGCACCAGGAGCTTCGGCCGCTCGCCGACCAGCACCTGGCGCGGCTCGGACAGCTTCAGGCCGTCGGTCGCGATGGTGCGCTCGACGATCGAGCGCGCCACCGAAGGCGTATCGCTGCGCTTGCCGGAGCCGAACAGCAGCATCGCGACCTGGACGGCCACCGCCACGCCGAGAAAGCCGATCACGACGAAGCCGATCGTGCGCACCATCTGCTTCTGGCGCAGCGCCTGTTCGGCCGCGATCTGCTGGCCGGCGTGGTGCTTGACCTGCTGCAGCACGCGCTCGAGGCGGTCGGACACGTCGTCTTCCACCAGCGACATCGAGCCGCAGTGCGCGCAGGTGTATTCGTTCAGGCCGGTGCGGCGCAGCGCGCTGCTGCCGCACTCGCCGCATTTGAGGGTCTGCAGGTCGATGCTCATGTGTTTTCTTTTTTGTCTTACCAGCCGAACGCGTCGACGATGCCTTCGGCCGCCGCGGCACTGCCCAGCAGCAGCACGAGGCGCTCGACCAGGCGCGCGCGATGCACCGGGTCGACCTCGCAGTCGTCCTCGTCGGTGAAGATGGTGTCGCCCGCTTCGTCCCACACCTGGCCGATGGTGCCCAGGCAGGCGGCCATCTCGAAGATGTCGGCGAAGAGCGGTTCGTCTTCCTCCCAGGCGCCGGTGCCGTGCATCGCGAACTGGATCGCGCCGGTGCGCAGGTCGAAGATGAACGGATCGGCGCCCTGGTCGGCCACCACCAGCCAATGCTCGGGCCAGTCGGCGATGCGCTCGCCGGTGATGCCGTGCCAGCGGTAGCCGGCTTGCAACTGCCACAGGCGCGAGAGCGCGGGAATGCTGAACGGGTTGCCGGTGGTCGGCACCGTGAGGCCGGCGTAGCCCACGCGCTCGTTGACCCACTCGCCGAGCGGGCCGACCTGTTCGTAGAAGCTGGCGAGGGCCGCGGGCAAGGCCAGCTCGCCGTGCCAGTGCTCGGCGGCGGATTGCGGCGCCAGCGCGCCATGGGAAGCCAGGGCCGCGCGGGCCTGTTCGATCGATGCCACGGGGGTTGTTCTCCGTTCAGGTCAGGCGGACGGCCTGCTGCAAGGCGGTGCGCAGTGCGTCGATGTCGCCGGGTGCGACCTCGTGCACACCTGGCACGCCGGCCAGGCCGCAGGCCGTCGATGCCACCACGGGCACGCCGGCCGCCACGGCGCGCAGCAATGCGCGCGGGGCGTGCTCGACGTGCGCGGGCAGCACGACAACGCTCGCACCGGCCAGCCAGTCGCCTTGCCAGTTCATGTGTTGAAGGGGTTCGATGCCCTGCCAGAGCCGCGCGTCGTCCGAGGGCGCGCCCAGCACGCGCAGGCGGCACGGCCAGCCTTGCAGCGCGGCAGCAAATTCACGCGCGCCCTTGCGCGCCAGTGCGCTGGCGGCGAACACGACGAGCGGTGGTTCTTCGCGCTTGCTGTGCGCGGCCTTCACCTGCGGCAGCGCCCAGTCGAGCCGCTGCAATGTGGCCTGTGATGCGTACTGCGCCATGGCCCGCGCCACCGCGGCATGCGGCGTGACGACGACCGCCGCGCGCGCGAGCGCCAGCGCCTCGTCGCGCACCAGCGATGCATCGGCGCGGAAGTCGCGCAAGGTGGCGTCGCCGGGCCAGCGCTGCGATGCGGCATCGAGCTTCTTTTCAATGTCGGCCATCGGCAGTGCGCTGGCCAGCACGGTGAGGCGGCGCCCGTCGAGCGCGCCGAGGCGCTGCAGGTGCGGCAGCAGCGACTGCTCGACCACCAGGTGCGTGTGCGCAGGCGCGAGACGCGCGGCGAAGGCCTGCGCGAGCCAGCACTGGCCGTCGATCAGGCTGGCCTGGCGCCGGCCCGCCTGCCGCGCCCAGAGCCGCTGCCAGACGGCACGGCGCAGGCTCGCGGCCCACGCGGTGGTCACCGCTTCGTTCGTCGCGGGCTCGCGATGCCAGCCGATGGAAGGCACGCGCCAGAACGCGAGCCGCAGCGGCACGGGCTGCATGCGCTGCGCCTGCGGATGCGCCTCGCGCAGGTGGCGTGCGAACTCCGGCGTCCAGCCATCGACGAGCACGGCGGTGCGCCCTTCGGCGCCGACATCGACCGGCGGACGGTGGCGAAAGCACGCCGTCTGGTCGCAGCTCAGGCAGCCGCGCGCCAGCGGCAGCGCGGTGGGCGCGTCGTCGTTCGTGCGCCGCAGCGTGACGGGCTCGACCGGCACCGCCCGCGGCGTGCGCGCGCGGATGCGCACCACGAGCTCGGTGTCGGTCAGCGCCACTTCGAGCCGCCAGGCGTGCCGGGCGCGCAGCTTCACGTCGACGTAGTTCCAGAACACCGTCGCATCGACGGCGTCGCCGTCCGGCATGTCGGCCTGCTCGATGCGTGCCGTGTGGCCGTGGCGCTCGACCAGCTCGAAGCCCGCGCGCACGGCCACGGTGGCCAGTGCGTTCGACAGCTGGCACAGCCCGCCGGCCAGCGTCGGCACCACGCAACCGCCGCGCACCTCGCGCCCGACCACGAAGCCGCGCCCGGCGCCCGGCCGCCCCAGCTGGCGCCAGAAGCTCAGCACCTCGCCGGCCGGCACCTCGATGGCGTCGAAGGCCGGCCGCGCCACGCGCAGGTTGTGCACCTTGCCGGCGACCAAGGGGAATTCATCGGCCCGGCCGTCGGACCACAAGGGGGTTCGGTACTGCGCGAGCACCGGCGCATCGGCCAGTGCGTGCGTGCCGCCGGGCCAGCGCCGGGCCGAGGGCCGCAGGGTTTCGCGCAGGGCGTGGGCCGTGGCGAGCAGCCGCGAGCGCAGCCAGAAGTCGATCGCGTCGATGCGGCGCGGCGGCTGCCAGGCCTGCGCACTCACGCGGCGGGGCCTCGCTTGCGCCATTGGCCGAGGTCGGCTTCGATGCGCTCGTTGATGTTGCCGCTCCATTGCGCGCCGAAGCCGGCGTCGCGCAGCAGCTCGACGATGCGGCGACCGACCACGACGGTGTTGGCTTCGCGCTGCGCGATCTCGGGGATCATGCCGCCGCTGAAGGCGAGGTACAGACGGCCGTTGCGCACGGCGCCGTCCAGGTCCTGTGCGTGATAGAAGCAGCAGCCGCGGATGCCGGACTCGAGCCGGCCCGCCGCACGCCACTGCTCGCGCACGTCATCGTGCCCGTCGGACAGCGTGTTGCCCGCGCGGTGCAGGGCGATGATCTTTTCGGTGCGCAGCTGCGCGAACACGGCCTCGAGCCGGTCGTACTCGGTCTGCGCGGGCCACTGCGCCTCGGCGGCGCGCTTGGCGGCGCAGGCGCGCGTGGTTTCGGCCTTGATCCAGGCGCGGTCCTCGGGCGTGAGCTCATCCGGATCGAGGTACTCGTCGGTGATCATCCAGCCGATGTCGGCATCGGCGTGGAAGCCGCTCCACACCAGGTCATGGATGCGTCCGCGCGTGTCTTCGGGGTCGAGAGTGAGGGCCATGCGTAGTGGGTCGTCGCTTGGTCGGCGACGGATGTGCTTTCATTTTTTCGCGGTCGGAACGACGCTCGATTCTCGCGTGTCCGCACCACGGCGATGCGTTAATGCGAAAGCATGCGCTCTGGCGGCCATCCCTCCCGCGCCCAAATCATGAGGGATGCGCAAGGCCAAGGCAATGTGACTTTCGGCCAAGAATTCACGGTCATGGTCCATGAAAAAAGCCGACCCTGCGTTGGCAGGGCCGGCTTTTCATGAAGACCTGGAACCTTCGCCGATCCCGTCGGCGAAGCATTCGGGCTATTGCTTACAGCGGCAGTGCGTCGCCGTGGGCAGCAGCGCGGGCTGCGGCGCGAACCGCAGCGCGGTCGACGGTGCTGGCGACGATCGGGGCCACGCCCGACGAAGCGCCTTCGGCGTACGGGTCGGCGCTGTGTGCGGCGGCGACAGCGTCGGCACGCACCGCGGCGCGGCTGGCGGTCGACACGATCACTTGTGCGGGGCCTGCATTGGCGCCGGTGGCGTAGGGGTTGGCGCTGTGCGCGGCCACGACGGCTTGGGCGGCGACATCGGCGCGGCTGGCGGCCGAGGTCAGTTGATGCACGCCTTCATAGCTTTCGGCATGGGCGGCGCCGGCAACGGCCATCAGGGCAACAGCAACGGCGGAGAGGATCTTCGAGGCGGTCATTTGGATTTCTTCCTTCTTCAATTCAGTTCAAGTTCTTGCTTCGGATGTCGAACCGGTCTTGGGTGGGTCACCGCCCCTCTGTTCTTTTTCGGAGGGCGGCCACCTCGCTCGGGGCCCTGTTCACCCAGATCAGCTTTGAGGGCTGGTCCGTGAGATGAATTGTGCGCCTCGATCTAGGTAAAAACCCGTAGCAAAACGAACCGCGGTGTTCACGGATTCGAAACAATTGAAGGCCGTGGGCGCGCCTCAGGCGTTCGCGACCGCACTGCCAAAGAGCGCCAACGCCGGGGCGATCCGCTCGGCGGGCGTGTTGCCGAACCCGAAGACGAAGCCGGTGCGGACCTGCTCGCTCAGGCAGTAGGCGGAGATCGCGGGCACGTCGATGCGGTGCGCCAGCAGCGCCTGGGAAACCGCCGCATCGTCGATCGGCGTGCGCGAGATGGCCGACAGGTGCAGCCCCGAGCCCGTGGTCGACAGCTCGAAATCGCGCCCCACCAGCGTCCTGAAGCAGTGCTCCATGAGCTGCGCGCGTTCGCGATAGCGCACGCCCATGCGCCGGATGTGGGCCGCCAGCTGCCCGCTCGCCATGAAGTCGGCCACCACGCCCTGGGTCGGCATGGAGGCCTTGAACGAGAAGATCTGCGTGGCGCAGGCGAAAGCGTCCGCCAGGTCGGGCGGGACCACCAGGTAGGCCAGGTTGAGCGCGGGCGAGATGGAACGGTTGAAGTTCCCGATGTAGATGACCCGCCCCCCGTGGTCCAGCGCCGCCAGCGGAGGCAGCGGCCTGCCACGGAAATGGAAGGCGTTGTTGAAGTCGTACTCGATCACCCAGGCATTGCGCTCGTGCGCCCACTGCAGGAGGGAGAGGCGCCGCTCCAGCGGCATCGTGCTGCCGAAGGGGAACTGGTTGGTGGGCGACGCCACGATCAGCCGCGCGTCGGGCGCATGGCTGTCGAACCGGCTGCTGTCCAGGCCCTGCAGGTCGATGGGCACCGGCACCAGGTCCGCGCCGAAGCCCATCAAGGCGGCAAGCCGCGTGATGTAGCCCGGGTCTTCCACGATGATGCGATCGCCGTGGTCGGTCAGCACCTGGCCTGCCAGCACGAAGCCCTGCGTCGTGCCGTCGACCACGAGCACCTGGTCCGGCAGGCAGGAAATGCCGTGTGCCTCGCCCACATAGTCCGCGATCTGCTGGCGCAGTTCGGGCAGCCCCATCGGCGAGCCGTAGCCCAGCTCCGCGGCCGGCGCCGAGCGCCAGTACTGCGACGAGACCTTGGCGAACTGCTCGAACGGCAGCTGGTCGAGCGCGGGCACGGTCGGGCTGAGGTCGAACGTGGCATTGCGCTCGGGCGGCAGCGCCAGTTCGGACATCGCCTGCGCACGCCGCGATATGTGCCGGGGCGCCGGCGCGGCGACAGGGGCGCTCGACGGCGCCCCGGCCGGCGCGCTGCGCTCCTCGGGCAGCACGGCGGCAATGTAGGTGCCCGCCCCGACGCGGCCGCTGACATAGCCCTCGGCCAGCAGCCGTTCGTAGACCAGGACCACGGTGTTGCGCGACACGCCGAGTTCCGCGGCCAGCTGGCGGGTGGGCGGCAGCCGCGAGTTCTTGGAGATCCGGCCCTGCACGATGGCCTGGCGGATCTGCTCGAACACCTGCACGTGCAGCGGATCGGACCCGCTGCGGTCCAGCGAGAGCGAACTCCAGGTCGGGTAGTTGAAGTGCCGCGGCATACGAGATCTCCATGCCGCCCATGCCGGACAGGGCTGCGGCGGCCTTCGAATATACGGCCCGGTCGCCCGCGCTAGGCGCCCGCAAGCATGCGCAGCACCTCCTCGTGGCGGCGGGGGTTGCCCGATGCGACCAGCCGGTTGCCGGAGTAGATCGTGAGCGGACGCCCCTCCCAATCGGTGATGACGCCGCCGGCGCCCTCGATCACCGGCACCAGCGCGCAGTAATCGACCTCGCGGTGGCGGCCGCAATCGATGCCGATGTCGATCGTTCCGTTGGCGATGCAGCCGTACGCATAGCAGCTCGATCCGTACACGCACCATTTGGCGGCGCTGCGCAGCGTCTCGAACGCCTCACGCTCGCGCGGCCCGAAGGGCTCCGGGTTGCTGCACGACACCAGCGCGTCGGCCAGCGACGGGCACTCGCGGCTGCGGATGCGCTGGCCATTGAAGGTGGACGGCTGGCCCTGCGCCCCGGCCCATCGGTCGTTGGTGATGGGGTGGTCGATCACGCCGATGATCGGCGTGCCGTGGCGCGCCAGCGAAATCAGCGTCCCGTAGATGGGAATGCCCGTGATGAAGGCCTTGGTACCGTCGATCGGGTCGAGTACCCAGACGTACTCGGCATCGAGGTCCTGGCCTTCGAACTCCTCGCCGAGGATGCCGTGCGAGGGATAGCGGTGGCGGATCAGCGTGCGCAGCGTCTGCTCGACATGCTTGTCCACGACGGTGACGGGGCTGTCGTCCTCCTTGGACTCGAAGCCCCTGCGGCTGTACAGGTTCTCGCGCAGGATGGCGCCGCTGGCGTCGGCCAGCCCATGGGCGAAGGCGAGGAATTCGGCCATCGCCGACTCGGGAACGGAAGAAGTGGACACGCGGTCTCCTGGATCAAGTGGGCATGGGCCCGGTGCCGTGCTGCGCCGGCAAGTGGCGAAGATGGCGAGACATGCGGTGCTCCAGCCGCCGCACCAGGTGGTTGGCGGCGAACGCGAAGGCAAGGTAGATCAACCCGGCCGCAATGAAGATCTCGTAGGGGGCGAAGGTGCGCGCCACCAGGGTGTTGGCCACGCCCGTCAGCTCCGAGAGCGTGATGGCGCTGGCCAGCGAGGTGCGCTTGATCGTCTTGATCACCTCGTTGCCATAGGCCGGCAGCGCCAGCAGCATCGCCCGCGGCAGGATGACGTGGCGGTACAGCGCACCGAACGACAGTCCGAAGGCCTGCCCGGCCTCGACCTCCCCGTGCGGCACCGCCTGGATCGCCCCGCGGAAGATGTGCACGGCGTAGGCCGTCGTGTTCAGCACGAAGGTGATGACGGCGCACCAGTAGGGCTTGCGCAGGTAGGGCCAGGCCCAGCTGTCGCGCACCGCATCGATCTGGGCAATGCCGTAGTACACGATGAAGATCTGCACCAGCAGCGGCGTTCCCCGGAAGACCTGCGAGAAGACCTCGACGGGCCAGCGCAGCCACCAGGCCTTCTGGACGCGCACGATGGCCAGCGGCACCGCCAGCAGCGTCGCGAGCACCATCGTGATCGCGAAGAGCTCCAGCGTGAGCAGCGCGCCCTGCCAGAGCACCGGAAGGCTCTCGACAATGAGTTCGACATCCATGGTCAGGCCGTCCTTTCGCCACGGGCACCGCGGCGCTCGAGCTGATGCAGCACGAGCGAACTCAGCACGGTCAGCGTGAGGTAGATGGCGCCGGCACTGAGGTAGAAGAACAGGGCGCGGCGCGTATCGCTGGTGGCCAGTTCGGAGGCCTTCATCAGCTCGCTCAGCCCCACGATGGAGATCAGCGAGGTGTCCTTGAGCGTCGAGATCCAGATGTTGCCCAGGCCCGGCAGCGCCAGCCGCAGCATCTGCGGGCACTGGATCACGAAGAAGATCTGCAGGGTGCCCATGCCCACGGCCATGCCGGCCTCCACCTGCCCGCGGGGAATGGCCGTGAGCGCGCCGCGGAACACCTCCGAGGCGTAGCCGCCGAAGATCAGTGCCAGTGCAAACACACCCGCCGGATACGGCGGGATCTCGACCATGCCCGCGTCGGGCCTGACCAGCGCGAGCAGCCGGCTCAAGACCACCGTGCTGCCGAAGTACACCATCAGGATCAGCAGCAGTTGCGGGATGCCCCGTATCGCCGTGATGTAGGCCTCGGCCAGCCAGCGCACCGCCTTGAAGCGGGACAGGCACGCCGCCGCGCCCAGAAGCCCCAGCGCGATGCCGAACACCGACGACACCAGCGCCACCTCCACGGTCGTCCAGGCGCCCTGCGCGATGGTCGGCCCCCAGCCGTTGAACATGTCCATGGTGTCGTCAGAAATCGATGAGCGGATTCGGCGGCACGACGGCGTCAGTGCCAGACTGCAGGCAGCACACTGAAGCTCCAGTACTTCTGGTTGATCGCCTTGAAGGTTCCGTCGGCAAACATGCCCTTGAGCGCCGCGTTGATCTCGTCGCGCAGCGCCGTGGCTCCCTTGGGCAAGCCGACGGCCACGCCTTCGCCCAGGTACTTGGGCGCCTCGATCTCGGGGCTGACGAACTCGTAGTTGCGCCCTTCCGACTTCTCCAGGAAGTCGGTGCGAACCTTCATCGGACTCACGAGCATGAGGTCGATGCGGCCGGCCACGAGGTCCAGCAGCATGTTCTCGGCCGAGTCGTAGCGCGTGATCTCGACGCCGGAGAACTCGCCCGCAAGGTAGCTGTCGTTCGTGGTGGCCCGCTGCACGCCCACCACCTTGCCCTTGAGCGCGCCCGCGTTGGGCGTGTTGTCGGGCTTCATCGGGAGCAGCCCTCCGTTCTTGCGGCCCACGAAGCGCGCTGTGGAGGCCCGGTAGGGAACGGAGAAATCGATGCTCTTCTTGCGCGTCTCGGTGATCGAGAGGCTCGAGGCGACGATGTCGATCTTCCTGGAAAGCAGCGCGGGAATCAGCCCGTCGAACCCCAGGCAGACGAACTGCACGTTGGCGTTCATCCGCCGCCCGATCTCGCGGGCGATGTCGATCTCGAAACCCTTCAGCTCGCCCGATGCATCGCGGTAGTTGAAGGGCGGATAGGTGCACTGCACTCCGGCCTTGATCTCGCGGCCCATGGCGGCGACGGAGCACGCGGCCAGCAGGCCTGCGAACAACCATTTCTTCATTTCGTCTCCAGTTCTTGGTTCGTGATGTCGTGGCTACAGAACGCTGTCGAGGAACTTGCGGCAACGCTCGCTGCGCGGATTGCCGAACACGTCGGCCGGGGCCCCGCGTTCCTCGATCTTTCCCTTGTGCAGGAAGGCGACCTCGGTCGAGACCTCGCGTGCGAACGCCATCTCGTGGGTGACCATCACCATGGTGCGCCCCTCCTCGGCCAGCAGGCGGATCACCTTCAGCACCTCGCCCACGAGCTCGGGGTCGAGGGCGGACGTGGGCTCGTCGAACAGCAGCAGCTTGGGCTCCATGGCCAGCGCGCGGGCGATGGCGCAGCGCTGCTGCTGGCCGCCGGAGATGTGGGCCGGATAGTGCCGAAGCCGGTCGCCGAGCCCGACCTTCGCCAGCAGCGCTTCGGCCCGTTCCGTCGCTTCGCGGCGCGACAGCCCCAGCACCTTCATGGGCGGCATGGCCACGTTCTCCAGCACGGTCATGTGGCTCCACAGGTTGAAGTTCTGGAACACCATGCCGATGCCCGCGCGCAACCGGTTCACCTGGCTCTTGCTGGCGGGACTCGCCTGCCCTGCCGACGACCGGCGCATGCGGATCTCTTCGCCATCGATGGCGACGGTGCCGGCGTCGGGCACTTCGAGCAGGTTGAGGCAGCGCAGGAAGGTGCTCTTGCCCGAGCCGCTGGCACCGATCAGCGTGACCACGTCGTGCTCGTGGGCGCACAGGTCGATGCCGCGCAGCACGTCCAGCGCGCCGAAGCGTTTCTCGATGCCGGTGGCAGACACGATCTGCCTGCCCTGTTGTCGTTGGGGGTCGCTCAAGTGAGTTCCTTTTGAACGGTGCTGGCGCTTCGCCTAGAAGGTCCCGGGATAGGCCCCGCCGTCGAGCAGCAGATTCTGTGCGTTGATGTAGCCGGCATGGGCACTGCACAGGAAGGCGCAGGCACGGCCGAACTCCATCGGATCGCCGAAGCGCGCGGCCGGGCTGCGGCCCTGCCATTCGGCCTGCTCGGCCTCGAACGAGCGCCCCGACCCGGCCGCGGCAGCCTCCACCGTGGCGCGCAGGCGGTCGGTGGCGAACGAACCGGGCAAGAGGTTGTTGATGGTGACGTTGCGATGCGCCGTGCGCCGCGCCAGGCCGGCCACGAAGCCGGTGAGCCCGCTGCGCGCGCCGTTGGACAGGCCCAGGATGTCGATGGGCGCCTTCACCGAGGACGAGGTGATGTTGATGATGCGGCCGAAGCCGCGATCCATCATGCCGTCCACCGTCGCCTTGATCAGCTCGATGGGTGTCAGCATGTTGGCGTTGAGTGCCACCATCCAGTCGTCGCACGTCCATTGGCGGAAGTCGCCCGGCTTGGGGCCTGCGGCATTGGTCACCAGGATGTCCGGCGCGGGGCAGGCCTCGAGGACGAGCGCCCGCCCCTGCACCGTGGTGACGTCGGCGGCCACCGTGCGCACGTGCACGCCGGTGGCTTCGCGAATGTCGTCAGCGGTGGCCTCGAGCGCTTGTGCGCCGCGCGCCACGATGGTGAGCGATGCGCCGTCTTCCGCCAGCGCGAACGCGCATGCCCGGCCCAGCCCCTTGCTCGCGGCGCAGACCAGCGCCGTCTTGCCCTTGATACCCAGATCCATGGCGCCCCCTTGCCTCAGATGAAGTTCGCGGCGACCGTGCCGAAGCGGTCGAACGAGGATTGCACCCGCATGCCCTGCGACGCGCGGTACTGCCGCGTGAAGGAGCCGGACATCACCTGCATCCCCGCCTCGAGGGCCAGCCCGAATTCGGCCAGCTTGTTCGCCAGCCACAGCACCGAGAGCAGCCCGCCGCCCTGCATGACCGCCGAGCCGGAGGCCGTCTCGCTGACGGTGCCGTCGACCTGCACCGTCACGTTGGCGCCGGCCAGGTCGCGGTTGTCTGCCGTCAGCGGCACGGCCGCCCCCGTCACATAGGCCTTTTGCTGCGCGTTGTCCGCCATGGCCAGCGCCAGGTTGCCCGCGAACGGACCGCGGACCTCCACGATCTCCAAGGCCGGCGCCGCATGCGTCACGGCGGCAGCGACCTCCTCCAGGCTCACGCCCGGTCCGCGCAGCGTCTTGCCGATGGTCAGGCACAGCTCGTTCTCGAAGCCCGGCGCGATCAGATCGGAAAAGCGATAGGCCTGGCCGCTCGCATGCCGGCCGCTTTCCAGCAGATAGCCGAAGCAGGGCTCGTGCACCTGCTGCTGCACGCGCATGGCCTCGGCGGTGAGGCCGACCTTCCAGCCCGTCTGCCGCTCGCCCCTGGCCAGGCGCTTGTGCAACAGGGCCAGCTGCACTTCGTAGCCCTGCTGCAGGGAGAACTTCCCGGCCCATTCCGACGGCATGTGGCGTCCGTCCTCCATGGCTTGCCAAAGGGCGCCCGCAATGTCTTGGGTGTTCATCGCATCCTCATCGTGTGGTTGGGTGGTGTTCCAGGTAGGCGGCCAGGCGGCGAACGCCGTCGTCCAGGCGCGGCGTGCCGCTCGCGTAGCACCAGCGCAGGTAGCCTTCGCCCTCGGGGCCGAAGGCCACGCCGGGCGCCAGCCCCAGCCCGGCCTCGGCCACGAGCTGCTTGCAGAACGCGAGGCTGTCCGTCACGCCTTCGACACGGAAGAAGGTGTACATCGCGCCCCGCGCGGGCGCGGCGAGCTCCACCCCCGGCACGCTCCCCAGGCGCGCCGCCAGGTGGTCCCTGCCCTGGCGCAACCGCTCGACGGTGCGGGCAATGGCATCTTCCCCGCGCGACAGGGCGACCACCCCCGCCGCCTGGACGAAGGGCGGCGCGCAGGTGCTGCTGTACTCGATCAGCTTGCCGATGTCGCCCAGCATCGCCGGCGGCACGACGATCCAGCCCAGGCGCCATCCGGTCATGCGCCAGGCCTTGGAAAAGGAGTTGCAGCTGATGACCCGGTCCTCGGGCCTCGCGATGTCCAGGAAGGACGGCGCGCACGGCGCATCGAAGCTGATGCGCTGGTAGACATCGTCGCTGACGATCCAGATGCCCAGGCGCCGGCAGTGCGCGAGGATCGCTTCCTGCGCCTCGCGCGAGAGGGTCCACCCCGTCGGGTTGTTGGGCGCGTTCAGCAGGAGCGCGCGGGTGCCCGGCCGAAGCGCTTCCAGAAGGCGCTGCTCGTCGAGCACCCAACCGGCCGCGGTGAACTGCAATGCGACGGTCTCGACGTGCGCGCCCAGCACCTTGGGCATCTCGACCAGGTTGGGCCACAACGGCGTCACGGCCACGACGCGGTCGCCGGGGTTCAGCAGCGCCTGCAGGGCCAGCATCAGCGCATGCGTGCCCGAACTCGTCACCGCCACCCGTTCGACGCCGATCGGGCCATGCCAGCGCGACAGGTACCGGGCGATCTCCTCGCGCAACGCGGGCTCGCCCAGCGTCTGGACGTAGAAGGTGCGCCTGTTCTCGAGGGCTGCGATCGCAGCGCCGCAGATCTCGTCCGGCGTCTCCTCGTCGGGCTCGCCGAACCAGAAAGGCAGGATGTCCTTGCGGTCCATGCCCGCATTGGCGACCTCGCGGATCTTCGAGGACCGCAGGGCCTGGACTTCGGCGCGTGCGACGGTCGATGGCGGGCAGTGGGAGGCGGCGCTCTGCATGTCGTGCTTGTCTCGGTGTTCTATGGCCTGCATGCTCCGACGCCGCACGGTGCGGGACAAGGACCAATTCCGCGCGCCGAGGCGGACCAATCGCGGCGAACCGGCCGACAGCGATGCGCGCGGCCCCCTGCGGCCACCCCGACGTCCGCAGACAGCGTGGCCGTGCGACGCCCTGCTTCTTCGCGACGGCCGACCATCTCCGGCGATGCGCTGCTGAACGGCGCTATTCAGCAGAACGGCCGGAGCCAATGGGTTGATTGCCGCCGGGAATTGCCCCTCTGAACACAGTCATTGCCGTCGAAAAGGGGCTCCCGTCAAACGCTTCCCCTGCGCTCAACGGCCAGACGAACAAAGAGGCTGCATTTCCTTGGCAAGACAGCACTTTCCCGGGCACGACCGCCCATGGAGAGAATTCGAAATAAAAAGGGCAAAAAAAAGGCCTGCCTTCGAAAAGGCAGGCCTTCATTGAAAAGCTCGAGGAGCCGGTTTCAAAACAATTAACCCCCATAAAAAGTGTTGATTGTTCCTTTGATGCCAGGGTTCGAATCATGCTTGAGGACAAAAGTACCTCTCAGATTGTTGATACGGTTTAGGCCCGCTTGGCCGGTAGGGCCGACGGCCTCGGTCTGCGACAGGAAGGTTCGGTTCAATGACTTTGGGCAGCGCTTTCCACGAAACCACAGCTTCATCTCGGCAAAGAAGACTTCGCGGCTCGTGTTCTTCCTCTTGCCCGCTTGCTCGGGAGCCGCATAAATGATCTAGCCCATCGTTCGTGCTCCTTCGCACGGTTCAGTCCCTCACTCAAGAAACGTGCTCTTGTTCAGATCTTCCTAGTCCGGCACTGCCACCGAGTACGCTCCGATCTGCGAAGCGACACCAATCGCAACGTAGAACCTTAAGCGTCCAAATACCCACTGGTTGTCGGCGAAGTGAGTCGCCGATTTTCACGGCCGTGGCCCGATCGCCTCATCGCGCCAGAAGATTCAGCTCATCGAGCTCCTCGATCAGATGAGTTGCGAGCTTTTGCACGGACGCGGGCGTAGGGTGGCGCAGATAGGAACACGCCAAGAGCGTTAACGGGTGTACACCCAGAACCGCAGCCAGTTCGTCGACCTTGGCAACGGTAGGCTGCTTCAGCCCTCGTTCCAACGAAGAGATGTAGGTTCGGCTCGATACCTGGTCGAAGGACTCCTGCGGCAATCCCTTGGCCTTGCGGACCATGCGCAACGCGCGTCCAAAGTCGGATTGAGGGGGGCGATGCGCCGCAGATTTCATCCTCTCTATTGCGTCATTTAGAATCCCATAGGGCTACAACCTATAGGGCTCATTTTTATGTTTATGACGATGGATTCGCATGAGGTGAGGATCTCTTCCATGCTGGCCGGGCCTGGTGCGAGATGTTGGAGAGCGATTCAGTTGAACTTGTCGATCCCGTTCTTCTTTCCCACCTGGGTAGTGCATGAAGACGACCTCGAGGTTCCGGAGCGAGCTCTGCTGATCTATGAGAGCGACTTCCTCGATCTCTTCGAGAGCGTGGGGCCGCAGTCGCTGCGACACCTTCAGTATCTGGCGCCAATGGAGAGCGATCGTGATCGCTGGAAAATTCGGGACATTCGAAAGATCTGGTCGGCAACCAGCGGCGATGCCGATCAAGTCGAACATCTGGTCCTCGAAGATGAGAGCGGAGCGCAGTTCACACACTACTACATGGGCACTTCGTTCCGCATTCGGCATCAGATCTGGCCGGTCAACTGAGCATGGAAATCCCGCTCCTGCTATCCCTCGCTGTCGTCTTGGTTCTTTTCTACTGGGTCTGGATCGCGTCCCCGCGTTCTATCCAGACCGGGCGCGCGCAGTTGCTCCGGGTGCAAAGCCAGGCATCCGGTGCGACCTTCTTCCCGGTCGACCCGCGTCGCATGCTGGGCGATTGGGATGAGACCTGCATCCTATTCGATCCCGATGCCCGCAAGGCCTGCATCGTCAGTGGCGGAAAGAGAGCCCGGACGGTCGATTCCGAGTACTTCAACAGCTGGCAACTCAAGTGGACTGAATATCCTGGAAATCCGGTCTTTCGCTTTCAGCACGTGCACTTCCTCTTCGAGACCAGTGACTTCGACCGCCCGACGATCCGCGTCGCCGTGCTCTCCAGGTCCGATGGTGAGGCCTGGAACGCCAAGCTCTCGATCCTGATGCCCTGAATACGCTGCTGTGGTCGAGCTATGAGTGACATCCAGTCATCTATCCGCACGATCCAGCAAGTGCTGGCTGCCGCGACTGCGGTCTCGGGTGGGGACCTCGAGGCGGCCATCCTCTGGTACAGGAACGAGCCACTCGCGCTGTTTGATTGCAGGACCGCCGAGTCGCTGGTAGCCGAGGGGCGAGCCGCCGATGTGCTCCATCTCCTTGAGTCCTTCCAGGCGGGGTTTATTGGGTGATGAGGCCCTGCACTTGCCGTCTACCCATGGCAGAGGCGACGCTGACCCAGGATGCCGTTGGCCGCACGGGTGATTCCAGCGATTTGCTGTTCCTGGATATCGACGGTGTTCTTCATCCTGTCGGCGTGGACTACTCGTTCAGCAGCAGGTTCTTCAGCCATTTGCCGCGCCTGGAGGAGATCCTTCGTGAGTTCACGTCTGTGGATGTCGTCATCTCGTCGGATTGGCGACGAGCCGAAAGCATCGAGCAGTTGCAGCGCTATTTCAGTGCTGACATCCAGCATCGGATCATCGGAGCGACGCCGCAGATTGACCCCCATGTAGTGGTCCACCACCGGCGCCAGTTGGAAATCCAGGCCTGGCTCGATGGGAATGGCCGCAGCGACGCGGAATGGGTCGCACTTGACGATTGGCCCTCGAACTTCGAAGCGGGCTTCGCGCGGCTCGTCCTCACCGATCCCAAGCTTGCATTCGATCAAGACAGCTTCCAGGAACTGCGCTCGCACTTCCTGCGGTTTGTGGCCGGCCGATGCTTCGTCGCCACTTCGGCGCACATGAAATGAAACCTCTCACCCCGTCAGGCCCCCATGCGCGACCCGAGCACGAGCAGTCAGCGCCAAAGCTGATGTTCTTCGGCGACCCCCATGGCGACCTCGAGCCCGTGATCGCTGCGGTCGAGCGCTTCCGGCCTGAGGCGATCATCCTGCTAGGCGACATCCAGGCGCGCCGGCCTCTGCACGTTGAACTGGGGTCGATCCTGGATCTCACCGAGGTCGCATGGATCCCAGGCAATCACGACACTGATTCGAATGGTGATTTCGATCACCTGTTTGGATCCGAACTCTCAGATCGCAACCTGCACGGGCGCATCGTAGAGATCGCCGGGTACAAGGTCGCGGGCCTGGGTGGCATCTTCCGCAGCAAGATCTGGGATCCGCGGCGGCCGATCGAAGAGGCGGCGTTCCAATCGAGCGACGCCATGCGCCGCACCATGAAGCGCGAGGAACGGTGGCGCGACGGCATCTCCCGCAAGCACCGGTCCTCAATCTTCCCGGATGAGTACCAGCGGTTGCTGCGGAGCGGACCCGCCGACATCCTGGTGACGCACGAGGCGCCGTCGGCTCACCCGCACGGCTGGCAGGTGATCGACGAGCTCGCCGAGAAGCTCGGCGTCCAGCTGGTGGTTCACGGCCACCACCACCGGTGCATCGACTATGTCGGGGAGGGCTTGATGACCACCGCGGCGCCGTTCCGGGCCTTCGGCGTCGACATGGGCTCGCACCTGGCGTGGCCGCGGAGTCCCCAGGAAGCAGCTGGGTTGGAAAGCCCGCCACAAGACTTACTGAATCTCGCGACCCAAGTGTTCGGCGGAGCAACCGAAGCCTGGTTAAACAAGCCGCACGAACTGCTCGATGGTCAAACGCCGGCGGCGTTCGCGGCCGGGGGTGGCTCTGACAAGGTGCGATCGATGCTCAACGCCATTCAACACGGCGGTGTCGTATGAGGGCCGATGGATATGGGCCAGGAGATTCAGGGTGATCCTATTCCTAGATTTCGACGGCGTGCTGCATCCGGAGGGGGAAGATCACATCCTCAACGGCGGCGTCGACTTCTGCTTCCTGCCACGCCTGGAGGCGTTGCTGCGCGAGTTCCCACACGTGAAGATCGTCATCAGTTCATCCTGGCGCGAGCAGCTTCTCTACAAGACCTTGCTGAAGCCGTTCTCCAGCGACATTCGGGCCCGCATTCTCGGAGCCACGCCTCATTCGGGCTTTGGTCTTCCGCCGCCGTATGGGAAGCGCGAAGGAGAGATCCTTGCTTGGCTCCAGTTGCACAATGCGGCCGACGAGTCCTGGGTCGCGCTCGACGACGCCCATTGGCAGTTCGATCACTGCAAGGATCATCTGGTGCTGTGTGGCTCGTTCGTCGGCTTCGACGGCAAGGCCAGCGCCGAGCTTCGCGCTCGCTTTGAAGGAGCACCTCGATGAAAGTACTGATCCTCTCCGACCTTCACCTCGAGTTCGCGCCCTTCGAGCCGGTACCTGATCTCGAATTCGATGTTGTCATCCTCGCCGGTGACATTCACTCGCCTGCGAAGCGTGCCGTCCAGTGGGCGGCGGATCGCTTTCGCGGCAAGCCCGTGATTTACCTCCTGGGCAATCACGAGTACTTCGATGGTCGCCTGGACACGACACTGGCCGAGGCGCACCGCGAAGCCGAAGGCAGCAATGTCCATCTGCTCGATGGTGACGAGTTGGTGATCGATGGCGTACGCTTCCTTGGCGCAACGCTGTGGACCGACTTTGCGCTCGCCATCGAGACGCCCGAAGGTCCGGTCAGTGATGCCGGACGCGCAATGAAGATGGCGACCAATCTGCTGAACGACTACGCGTTGATCCGCACGGTCGACGAGTCGGCCGAACCCGATACTTGGCGCGACAAGCAGGGAAGAAAACTTCAGGCCGCCGACACGCTGCGGATTCATCAGTCGCAGCGGGCCTGGCTGCGCAACAGGCTCGCGGATCCATTCGCTGGACCGACGGTGGTGGTGACGCACCACGCGCCTCATCGCGGCTCACTGGCGCAGCGCTACGCTGATGACTGGTCTTCAGGCGCTTTCGTCACCGAGCTTCCAGATACTTTCTTTGAGGTGCCCGTGCTCTGGGTGCATGGTCACACGCATCAGCAGTTCGACTATCGAGTTCGCTCTTGCCGGGTTGTGTGCAACCCGCGCGGCTACGTGAACTGGAGCGGCAGGATCGAGAACAAAGCGTTCGATCCTGCCCTGATCATCGACGTGAAACCTTCCGCCATTGAAACGGCTCGTGGAATTACTCAATCATGATCAAAGGCGCATGCCGAATGACGCGGCTAACCCCTCAGGCAAATGATCTCCCACGTACGAAATCGACGTCCGTCTGGACCGCGAAGGTCGGATCGAAGGAGCTCAGGAAAGAAGACTTCGTCAGTCTTTTCAAGAAAGATCCCCTCGAACACGTCGGACTGGTCAAACACGGCGTACCCGCACTCTTGATCGAGTTGGTGGCCAGTGAAATGGGCGTGCCGAGAGACAAGCTGCTAATCATTCTTGGCCTGCCGCGCGCGACCATTCAGCGAAAGGCCAGGAAGAATCTGCCTTTGTCGGCCGAAGAGTCGTCCAGAGTGCTGGGAATCAGTCGCCTCATTGGGCAGACACAAGCCATGATCGAGACATCCGGAAATCCCGATGGCTTCGATGCGGCAACATGGGTGGCTCAATGGCTCGATCAGCCCTTACCCGCTCTCGGTGGGCAGCGACCTGCGGAGCTGATGGACACTGCAGAGGGCCAAGTGTTCGTATCGAACATGCTCTCCCGTGCTCAGAGTGGCGCCTACGCGTGACGTTGGCGCTATGGCGTATCGAAACTGATACTGCCGATTCACCGCCGATGAATGGCATGAAGGCGCCGAGATCACAGGTGGCTACAGGCAGTGCCAAGGGTTCCTCGTGGTGCCGGCGCGTATCGTGCAAGCCGGTGCTCCGGTCCTGTTCGGCATCACCGACACATGGTGCGCGCGCCATGCAAGAACGGCCATCGTCGGACTATTACAGCGAATCGACGTAGCACACAAAAAAGACCCCCGAAGGGGTCTCGAAGGTTTAAACCTTCAACCACACGTAGTAGTGGTGTTCACCAATCACGAGAACCACGGCGTTTTCGTTGTTCCTGAACGGGTAGCCGAAATGTTGAATTTTCAGAATCATGGTTTTTCTCCTTTCCGAGCCTTGGTCAAGCCTAGGCGTCACTTTTATTTATCGTAAGAGCCAGAAAAGAACCGAAAAATCCATTCATATCGCGCTACCTGCGCTGCGCTACCTACCAGCCGTTCATGGCTCGCTGAGGCCAGGTCGCCCAACCACGCAGCGGAATTGCATAGCTGCTCCGCACCAACACACGAGCTAGGCGGTCACGTGACTGCCTGCTCTTGAGCTAAGGAGATGACCGCTCGGGGTCGGCTTCGATGCCAACTGCTGTCGGCTTTCATGCAAGCTTGCGGGCTCAGCGTCGGCGCTACAACGGCGCGGCACAATGCGTCTATGCCGAACATCGCCTCAATCCTCAAAGCCGAAATCTCCCGTGTTGCTCGCAAAGAAGTGCGCGCTGAGATCGAAACGCTCAAGAAAGCATCCGTCGCGCATCGCGCGTCAATTGCTGAGCTACGTCGCCAAGTGAATGCGCTCGAGAAGGAACTGCGCCGTGTTGCGAAGGGAGCGACGCGCCCCGCCACAGCGCCTGCTTCGGACGATGAACGGGCTACAGGCACGAAGCGCCGATTCAGCGCAACCAGGTTGGCGGCACACCGCGCAAAGCTCGAGCTCTCCGCGGCGAGCTATGGGCAACTGATCGGCGTTTCCGGGCAAACGATCTACCACTGGGAACAAGGCAAAGCACGTCCGCGGGCGGCACAACTCGAAAATCTTGCGTCGATCCGAGATCTCGGCGCGCGCGAAATTGCGGAGCGCCTAACCACACGGTAGTCAGAGCTTTTCGCAGATCAGCGAGGGATCGCACAGCGAAGTCAGTTCGCCGATGTACGAGGCGAGCGCCTCCCGGACCGAGGCCTCCCCTGCGTCGCAGCGACTCCCCATGATGATGTTCACTGCAACGTCGATCTTCTTCCAAGGACACACCTTGGATCGAAGCATGTCCAATCCCCATTGGTTCAGCCCTGCCTCGATGATTCTTTCCACGCAGATCACCCGGCCATGAAACGGTTCACGCGCTTCAGGCGGTAGCGCTGCGAGTGCGCGCAGCGCCCGCTTGTCTCCGGTCAGCAGCCTTGTATCTGGCGCTGCCACGAGCGATGCGAGAAGCACCGCCTCACCGGCGTCGATGCCCAACACGTTTTCGAAGTCCCCAAGGCTTTGGCTCGCAGGCTCTATCGGCGCCTGCATCAAGGCAATGGCTTCTAGCACGCGGTCGGCCGCCTCGACTGCGTGGAACACACGCATGTCGAGCTTGCTCTTTGCCTTGATGGCCCGGTACTTTGACGAGGCGAGCGTGGTGCACTCTTGCATCGGAATGCCCATCAACGACGGGATCTCCTCGAGAAGCCCCCAATGCGCCAGCTTGCACAGCGCGTCGACGTCGATCAGCAGACGCACGCCTCAGTTCGCTCCATCCCAGCCGGTGATCTGCGACACGAGGTCCTGCAGGTCATCGGCGACGCGGCTGAGATCCAGGTGCGAGCGCAACTGCTGCAGCAGCGCCCCCTCTGGATCCAAGTCTTCACTGAGGAAGTTCAGCGCCGTCAGCGCGGTAGGCCAACGCTTCGTGAGAAAGGCATATCTCAGAACGAAGTGTCCCGCTTCGATACCCACAGCGCCAGCAGCGCCGCGGGCAAGTACCGCGATGTCCACAGGCGCAGCCAAGGCTGGCCATTTGGTCACATGCGCCGTCACCTCGTCGCCGCCCAGCGTCTGGAGCGCGAAGCTGTCTGCTTCTGCTTCCTGGCCGTCTGTCGACAACTCGGTTGCATACGTGCTCGTCTCCTGAAGCGATACATCGATGATGGAGGATCCGGGGCGCAGATGCCCCAGTGCGATGTGTCCGATCTCATGCGCCAGGATGAAGCTCAGCCAAGCCCGCGACGACTTCTTCTTTGCGATCACGATGGCCGGACGTCCACCCAACTGCAGCGCAGCCCCATCCATCTTGCGCACGCCCACAGGCAGGTGCGGCAAGGGAATGACCGGGATTCCGTAGGCCCAGCACAGGTCCAGAAGGGCACTGAAGCCGAACTGGCCATCGCGACCACGCATGGCGAGCGCGCGCAACTGGCCCGGATCGTGAGGCAGCGGAACGTATGGGGTAGGCAAGGCGGCCAGCACTGCCTGTGCGAGAGATGACGCAATGAAGCTCGCGGCCGACAGTGAAGATGCCTCGATGTTGACCGAGTGCTTGTAGGCAACGCTGGCCATGGCGCCCTTGGGAACGATCTGACCCGACAGCAGCGGCTGAAGCTCGACGCTCAGCCGTCGACTGACGTGCATCGCCAACTCCGCCGCGCCGCCGTGCTCCTTCTCCAGTGCAGGGTCCCACCAGTCAGGCAGCAACCGGCGCACTTGCGCGCGCGTCAGGCCGATCGCCGACACGGCTTGGTAGATGGTCTTGGCATCCGGATGGGTCACTGCATGTTCCTGGTTGCCGTCAATGGCGCGTTCTTCAGGACGGGCCCCAACGCCTCGATCAATCGGGCGAGCAAGTCGGCCGTCTCCGGCCGCCCGTCCCAGACACGCTCGAGCGCGTCTCGCACACGGGGATTATCGAGCACGCCGCCTATCTCTGTTATGCCATTTTCTAAATCAATATTTGCATAATCCAGTAGCGGCCGAATGGCCGCCGTCACGGACTTCGTCCGCCCGCTCAAAAATCGGCTGACTGTGGGCTGGCCTACACCTGCAGCCAGAGAAAGCGCATTCACAGACATGCTCTGTCGCTTCAGGTACAGCCTGAGTGCTTCCCTGGCCCGGACCGCTTCCAATGTGGTGGGCTTTGCTGTTCTTGGCATAGTTGCATTATATAATGCATAAAATGAACACCCCCTCCATCACCGAACGCGAGTTGCGCCAAACAGTGCGTTCGCGACTGCTCGCGGACGCCACCAAGTCGGGTGGAAGGCTCTTCGAAGAGTTCGGCATCGAAGGTGGGGAGGCACGAGTAGACCTCGCGTTGGTGGGCGCACAGCTCAGCGCTTTCGAGCTGAAGAGCGATCTCGATTCGTTCGCACGCTTGCACAACCAGATTCATGCCTATAACCGCGTCTTCGACCGGGTGACACTGGTCACGGGTCCGGTCTATTCTGAGGCCAGTCTGGCCTTGATGCCTGCATGGTGGGGCGTCTGGTCAGCCGCGCGCCGCATGGACGGCACGCTCGCGCTGCGTGTGCTGCGAAAGCCGAAGGCCAATCCAGTGCAGGACCGCCTGAGCATGGCCATGCTGTTGTGGCGCACCGAATGCATCGAAGCGCTGGCGTCGCACAGGGGCGAACTGCCGCCCAAGCGGGCCACGAAGTTCGAATTGCAAGAGATGCTCGCGCGGGAACTGAGCGTGCGTACGCTGCGCGAAGCTGTCACCAGTTTTCTGCGCAAACGACAGGCGGGTTTCTTGCCGTCGACTTCGCTCGCTTCAGATGGCTCCTCGGATGCCGTTGCTTTTGCGCTGAACTGCTTGGCATAAGCCGTGGCGCGGCGTGCGCCAACAAGGTTGGCAAAACACTGCGCATGTTCGCGCAAAGAAACCGCAGTTTTGATGTATCCGGGGAAATCCCGTAATCCAGTGTAAGTAATCGTGACGTACCCTCTAGGCACAAAGTCTGGAGGGATCAATGCCTGCGATATGGAAATACCTGCCCGTCCTGAAATGGAAGCAGGGGGAACGGATCGCCTTGAGCAAGCTCACGGGTGCCCAATGGGATGGAATGGTCCCGCTGATCGAAATTCTCCCCATCGACCCCAAAAAGGGGACGCTCTCCGAAACGCTGGTGCCTTACATCACCAAGATTGGGGGGCAGATGGCCAAATCGATTCCGGTGGGCACGCCCATCGCGATCGACATTCGGTACTTCATGCCCACCTACGCAAAACAGACCCAGGTGCTCACCTCGATCTGCAAGCGGCTGTCGGCACTGACCGGTCGTCAGATCATCCCGGTCATCACGGAGGCGATGGTTGCGCGCCCGGCAGACCTGCCGGATCTCACTAAGGCCTTCGAGGTCTTCGTGCTCAGGATCCAGACACACGGCGTGACCTCCGACCAGGTCAAGGATTTTGTGAAAGTTGTGGTCGGCGCGGGTATCGCCAAGTCGAAACTTCATCTGCTCGTCGATCAGTTCTCGATCGTGGGTGTCGCCCCCGCGGCGTGCATCGCGGCCGTACAGCCTTATCTTGACGAGGCGCTTGCGGCCGGGTGCAGCAGCACCACGCTCGCCGGTGGCTCATTCCCGCTGAACCTCGTGGGCCGCAAGCAAGGGCTCCACGACATCGAGCGCGTTGAATGGAAAGCTTGGAAGACGTTGGTTGCCAAACCTGCATACGCAAAGGTGCTGTTCAGCGACTACACCGTAAGCAACCCGGCTCCGGCGCCTGACATCGACCCCACCATGATGAATCCGTCAGTGGCCATCCGCTATGCCAGCGACGGCTTCTGGCGCCTGTTCAAGGCTGGCGGTTTCAAGAAGGGGAAGCAGGATCAATACAAGAACCTGTGCATCCTGCTCAAAGGTGATCCCGTGTATTCAGGCGCCGCGTTCAGCTTCGGCGACGATTGCTACGACAAAGCGTCCGTCGGCGTGCTCGGCAATGGCAACCCGACCAGCTGGCGGCGCGATGCCGCGAGTCACCACCTGGTGTTCACCTCGTCGGCCATATGAGACAGCGAAACTGATTCGGCCGCCTCCTTCTTCCTAGTACAGCACTCGCGCCCCCACGCAACAGCGCGACGCGTAGTCCCGCCCCTACAGAGCCAACTTCCAAGGAACACCATGCCCCAACTTACCAAAGCCGATTTGCACTACACGGACTACAGCTGGACGGCCGTTCCCGGAGATGATCCGACAAAGGTCAAAGAAGATTCGGATCGGTTGAGCCGCAAGGAAGGCTATGAAGTACTTGCCTACCTCAACTCGTTTGTCGGACCAGAGAAGGCCGACCTGTCGAAGGCAACGCGGCTCATCATCGAATGGATCGTGCATGAAAAACTGCCGTCGAATGTTCAAGGAAGAACCAAGGTCACCGCGTGGATCGTTGAAAACTTTCTCACCCTGAAACCCAGCTATCCACGGTAGTGAGGGTTTCTCACGACGGCGTGTCCTCCAGCGTCGCTCTCAAGATCCTGTGGCGGCCGCGACTTTGACCTTGCCGACCATGCCAGCTTGGTAGTGTCCCGCGATGAGACAGGCGAAATCAAATTCGCCCGCACGGTTGAAGGTCCAGATGATCTCGCCGGTCTTGCCCGGAGCGACATGCGCCATGTAAGGCTCTGAATGCTCCATGCCGGGAAACTTCATCATGAGTGCGGCATGTTCGTCGAGCTCCTTCTTCGTACCGATCACGAACTCGTGCATGGCCTGCCCTTCGTTGCGAATGAACAGCCGGACGGTCTCGCCTTGCTTGACCTGGATGCGATCAGGTGTGAAGCGCATGCTGTCGCTCATCTTGAATTCCAGCGTTCGCTTGGCCGCGCTCGCATCGCCCGCGATGCCCCAGTCTTTCTGCCCCTTGCGCACAGGTCCGCTTGGTGCGCCGTGATCCTCGTCGCCGTGTGCGAAGGCGAGGCCTGAGAATGCCAGGGTGCTGGCGAGCATCAATGTCCTGATCGGTTTCATGAGGTTCCTTGGACTAATGGTTGGGTTTGTCTGGAAAAGGTGCGAGGTCCAGCAACATCAATGCGCCAGAATCTTGGAGAGAAAGTCCTGCGCCCGCGGTGTCCGACTCTCGGGTCGGTCAAAGAATTCGTCGCGCGGGCAGTCTTCGACGATGCGGCCCTGATCCATGAAGATCACCCGATCGCTGACCTGCCGGGCAAAGCCCATCTCGTGGGTGACCACCATCATCGTCATGCCCTCACGCGCCAGTTGCACCATCACGTCGAGCACCTCGCCAACCATCTCGGGGTCCAGTGCCGAGGTCGGCTCGTCGAACAGCATGACGATCGGGTCCATCGACAGCGCCCGAGCAATCGCGACCCGCTGCTGCTGGCCACCGGAAAGCTGGCCTGGGAACTTGTCCTTGTGGGCCCCCAGGCCCACGCGTTCGAGCATGCGCAGTCCGCGCTCGACCGCTTCGGCACGCGATCGCCTGAGTACCTGAACCTGCGCCAGCGCGAGGTTGTCGGTCACGCTCAGGTGCGGGAACAGTTCGAAATGCTGAAACACCATGCCGACGCGGCTGCGCAGCTTGGGTAAATTGGTCTTCGGATCGGTCACCGCGATACCGTTGACCGTGATGCTGCCGCGCTGGATCGGCTCGAGCGCATTCACCGTCTTGATGAGCGTCGACTTGCCCGAGCCCGAGGGGCCGCAGACCACGACCACTTCGCCCTCGCCGATGCGCGTGCTGCAGTCGGTGAGCACCGCAAACTTGCCGTACCACTTGGAGACGTTGTCAATATCGATCATCGTTTTCATTCGCTTGTTCGTCATCCATTCAGACGGTCGACGCGGTCTTGCGCCGCTGCAACCAGGTCACCCACCATGCACCCGCCGTGCACAAGACCAGGTAAACGGCCGCGACAAGGATGTAGACCTCGACCACGCGCCCGTCGCGCTGGCCCACTTTGCTCGCAGCTCCGAGAAAGTCGTTCAGGCTGATCACGTAGACGAGCGACGTGTCTTTGAGCAAGGCGATGGTCTGGTTGATCAATGACGGCGTCATGTTGCGGAACGCCTGCGGCAGGATCACATGCCGCAAGGCCTGCCAAGGTGCCATGCCGAGCGACTGCGCCGCCTGCATCTGCCCCGCGCGCACGCTGCCGATGCCGGCGCGGATGATCTCGCAGTAGTAGGCCGACTCCGCGAGCACGAAGGCCACCAGCGCCGCGTAGATCGGTCCGACGGAAAGGTTCGGGTCGCCCGTGACGGAGCGCAACACCACGGGCATCAGGAAGTAGATCCACAGGATCGTGAGGATCAGCGGAATCGAGCGGAACAGGTTCACGTAACCGGCGACGAAGGTCGCGACCGGACGCGGCGCGAAGATCCTGGTGATCGCCAGCAGCGTCCCAAGGCCAATGCCCGCTGCCATTGCGGCGATCACCAGGAACGCCGTCATTTGCAGGCCCTGGAGCAGATAGGGCCAGGCGCGCTGCAGGGCCGCCCAATCGAAGTCGTAGCCCATCAAGCAGCTCCCAACAGGCCGGGCACACGCGCCCGAATCTCGATGCGGCGCATCAGCACGATCACGCCATAGGTGATCGCCATGTAGATGACCGTCGCGGCAATGAATGCTTCGAACGGGTGGGCGCTGAATTCACTGAGCTGGCGCGTTTGGCCCGTCAGCTCCATCAGCCCAATGGTGAGCGCCACGGCCGAGTTCTTGAACACATTCAAGAAATCCGAGGTCATCGGCGGGATGACGATGCGCAGGGCCTGCGGAAGAATCACATGCCGGTAGGCCGCCACGGTCCCCAGCCCGAGCGCCATCGCCGCCTGCTTTTGGCTGCGCGGCACCGACTCGATGCCGGCACGCACCTGCTCGGCCGCCTTCGCAGCCGTGTAGAGCGTGAGCGCCACCAGCACGGTGAGGAACTGGTTCGTCGTCGGGTTCATCTGCTTGAGCGCATTGCCCCAGTCGACCGGCAGCAGCTCCGGCACCACGAAATACCAAAGGAACAGTTGGACAAGCAGCGGCGTATTGCGGAAGCAATGGATGTACACCGTGGACAGGTAGCGCGCAGCCCGGTTGGGCAAGGTCCGTGCAACGCCGGCGATCAGGCCGAGGCCCAGCGCCAGCGTCCAGGCCAGCAACGACAGCACAACCGTCCACAGCAACCCGCGCAGCAGCATCAGGCCGTACAGGCCCTCGCCCGTGACCGAGGGCTTGAAGAAGATCAACCAATCCCAGGAGTAGTGCATCGTTCAGGACGTTCGGAGAGACGAATCGTGAGGTGGCGTCAGGGCATTCACAGCGGCTGGTCGCTCGGATGGCGCATGAGTTCCTGCATGTCGGGCGACATCGGGAAGTTGACCGTCACGTTGCCCTTCACCGCGATGGGCTTCAGGAAGTACTTCTCGTACAGCGATGCGAATTCGCCGGAGCGCATCATCCCGGTGATCACGCCGTCGACGAGTTTCTTGAAGGCAGCATCGCCCTTGCGCAGCATGCAGCCGTAGGCCTCCTTCTGCTGGGGAACGCCGACCACTTCCCAGTCGGCCGGAGTGCGTGCGCGTGCGATGTTGCTGAAAAGAATGATGTCGTCTTGCGTGGCCGCCACGGCCCGGCCGGTCTCGACGGTCAGGAAGTTCTCGTTGATGTCCTTGGCCAGGATGATGTTGATGCCCCACTTGTTCTTCTCGTTGAGCTGCCGCAGCATGCGCTCGGCCGTGGTGCCCGCGCTCACGACCACGTTCTTGCCCACGAGATCGGACCAGTGCTTGATGCCCGTGTTCTTGCGCACCAGCAGGCGCGCACCCACCACGAAGAAGGTGGTGGAAAACGACACCTGGTTCTGCCGCTCGGCGTTGTTCGTGGTGGAGCTGCACTCCAGGTCGACAGTCTGGTTGGCCACCAGCGGAATGCGCGTCTGCGGCGTGACTTCCAGTGTCTTGACCTCGAGCTTGGTGAGCTTGAGGTCCTTCTTCACCTGTTCGACCACACGCTGCGCGATTTCCCACGCAAAGCCGGCCTGCTTGTTGTTGTCGTCCAGGTAGTTGAACGGGATGGAGGCGCCGCGCGTGGCCACCGTGATCGTCCCGGTGTCCTTGACCTTCCTGAGTGTGCCATCCAGCGGCGGCGGGGTTTGCGCGGCGACACCGGAGCACAGCACGAGGCCGGCTACGGCGAGGAAGGGACGGATCAACGCAGTGTGAATGGTGGGCTTGAGGGTCATCGCGGGCTCCAGGTGGCGTGAATCAGAGGTTGAAACTCGTCTCAAAGGCGCTCAAGGCGCCCAGCAACTCGTCAAGCAGCGCCTGGGGATCGTCCAGGCCGATCGACAGACGAATGACCGGGCCTTGGACGTCACAGAAATTGCGCTTGGCGAGTTCTTCCGCCGGATAGAAGGCCGCAATGCTGCGCACGCCACCCCAGCTCGCGCCGATGGAAAAGAGCTTCAGCTTTCCGAACAGTGCCCGGTAAGCGTCGTAGGGGCTGTCTACGAGCTGCAGCGACATCACGCAGCCGGACTGCTTGAAGTCACGCGCCCAGAGCACATGGTCCGGCGCGCCAGGCAGCGCCGGAAAGAGGATCCGACGCACCAGGGGATGCGCCGCGAGCCGCTCGGCAATCAGCTGAGCGCTGGTGGCCTGCCGCTCCATACGTATTTGCATCGTGTCGAGGCCCCGGGCGACCAGGAAGCAATCCTCCGGGCTCACGGCCAACCCCATCTGCGATTGGAGGCCGCGCAAGGACCTGTACAGGCCTTCGTCATTGGTCGCGATGCTGCCCATCAACACGTCCGAATGGCCCCCCATGTACTTCGTGCAGGCGTGAATGCACAGGTCGACGCCGTGCGCCAGAGCCGCGAAGCCCAATGGACTGGCCCAGGTGTTGTCGATGGCCGTCAGCACACCGCGCGCACGGGCCACGGCGGTGATCGCCGGCACGTCTTCCACTTCCATCGTGACCGTCCCAGGCGACTCCAGCCAGATGAGGCGCGTGTTGGGACGCACCAGGCGTTCGATGTCCGCGCCGATGCGCGGCGGGTAGAACTCGACTTCAATGCCGAGCGCCTGCAGCCGCTCGACGGAGAAAGACTTGGCCAAGCCGTACGCGGCGTCGGTCATCAGCAGGTGATCGCCCTTCTTGAGCAGTGCGAGCAGCGCACTGCAGATGGCTGCTTGCCCAGAAGGGAAGACGACGCAGTGCGCAGCGCCGTCCAACTCGGCGATGCGCGTCTCAAGGGCGCGCTGCGTCGGCGTGCCAGTCGTGCCATAGCTGAAGCCATCGGGCAGGCGGGTGCGGCGATTGACGAAATCGTCGAGTGAATCGAAGACGACCGTGGAGCCTCGCCACACTGGCGGGACGAGGCTGGCGAATGCGCCCCGAGCGGAGGTGTTGGGATGGGGAATGGAAATGGGAGAGTTCACGATACAAGACGGAGGCTGTTCGTTGAGGGGCGATCAGTTGGCGGGTGCAGATTCGATGAGCTGCAGTGCCTGCTTCATCTGGTCGACGGCCATGTTTTCGAGATCGGTATAGACCTTCATCTCCACCGTCAGGCGAGCGAAGGTTTCCTTGGCCGCGGCTAACTTGGCCGGGTCATTGGTCTTGGGGTTCGCCAGTGCCGCCTCCAGGCGCTTGTACTCGCTGGTGAGAAAAGCCGGTTGTTCGCCGATGGCACGCAGGCCGGCATTGGTCATCGAGCGGATGCGCAACACCATCTTCACGTCCGACTGCTCCATCTCGCCCTGCGCGCGCTCCAGTGCGAGCCTCGCGGCAAGCGCCTGTTGGCTGTCGGGCTTCTTGGTCGCAGCGATGGATTGAAACTTGGCGATGTCGCCGGAAAAATCGTGTGCCCATGCGGACGCCGCACAAGCCAGGACGGTCACTGCAAGAACTGTCTGAAGTTTCATGTCGCTTCTCCGGAAGGTGGCTGAAGACGCCAACTCTAGGACGATGGAGATAATCTGAATCGTGCTCGAAATTCTTTCTCCATAAGCGGTTGTTATATGTTGCTCCGAGAGATCGAGGTGTTCCGTTCCGTGATGTCAGTGGGCTCGGCGAGCAAGGCGGCTGCGCTGCTGGGTGTCACGCAGCCCGCCATCAGCCAGTCGCTGCGCAGGCTCGAGGAAGCCGCAGGCTTTCCCCTGTTTCGCCGGCTGCGGGGGCGCCTGCATCCGACGCCCGAAGCGCAAGCCTTGCTGGTCGAGGTCGAGCGCGTCTTCGTGGGGCTGAGCAGCATCGAGCACCGCATGCGCAGCCTGAAGCGATTTGGGGTTAACACCCTGCGCATGGCGGTCTATCCGGCCTTCGGCCTGACCTTCGTCCCCCGGGTTCTGTCGCGATTGGTGGCCGAGCGCCGCGATGCCGACGCCCGGCCCCAGATTTCGCTGCAGGTGCTCAGTTCGCGGGAGGTGCACGAAGCCGTGCTTGGGCGTCAGGTCGACTTCGGATTGATGGCCGACGAGATGCCGACGACAGGCCTGGAGCATTCCGAATTCGCGCGCTTCCCGGGCGTGGTGGTGATGCATGCGAAGCACCGGCTGACCAAGGCCAAGACTATCCAGCCGCATCAGCTCGCGGAAGAGCCATTCCTCGCGCTCAACCCCGAGGACGCGTCCCGGCGGCGCCTGGAGCGGGCATTGGCGGAGTGCAACGTCGGGTTGAGCGTGCTGGTCGAAACCCCGTACGCGGCCAGCGTGTGCGAGATGGCCTTGAACGGTATGGGTATTGGCTTTGTCAACCCGGTCACCGCCATGGAGTACGCCCAACGCGGCCTGGTCATCCGTCCCTTGTCTCTGGAGGTCTCCTTCGCGGGGGTGCTCGTACTGCCTCCCGGGCAGCCGCTGTCCGGCCTCGCTTCGCGAGTGCTTCAGCTCATGCGCATGCAGTTGGCCGAAGACCAGAAGGCCCTCGCCAATCTTCTCAAACCCCGCGCAAAAGCTTGACCGCCAAGCCTCAGTGACGCTTCGTTTGTGTCTCGCAGCAACAGGGACTTTTCCCCTCGGAAGCCAAGACCCCGTAGGCCTTGGCCACTGTCTCGCTGATCGGCGCATCGGCAGGGGCGCACGCCTCGATGGCGCACAGCAAGTGCTCGGCAACCACCCAGTTTCGCCGTCGCAGGGCCTCCTGGTAGATTTCCAGCAGGTGCAGCTCGAGTGGCTTGGGTCTCTTCATAGGAGCTCCTTCGCACGCAGCGAAGCCGCCGGGCTGCACGCCTAGGTCGATCTTTCGCCGACGTGGGACGCGTGAACGTCGCTCTTGGCTCCACGCAAGCGCAAGGCGTTGGTGATGACCGAGGCCGAGCTCAGGCTCATGGCCAGCGCCGCGATCATCGGCGACAGCAGCCAGCCCGTGAACGGGAACAGCACGCCCGCGGCCAGCGGCACGCCCAGGGCGTTGTAGAGGAAGGCGAAGCCGAGGTTCTGCTTCATGTTGGCGATGGTCTGCTCGGAGATGACGCGCGCCTGCGCAATGCCGCGCAGGTCGCCCTTGACCAGCGTCACCTGGGCGCTGTTCATCGCGACATCGGTGCCGGTGCCCATCGCCACGCCGACGTCGGCCTTGGCGAGTGCGGGCGCGTCGTTGATGCCATCCCCCGCCATCGCGACGATGCGGCCCTCGCGCTGCAGCTTGTCGACAAGCGCGAGCTTGTCGGCGGGCTTGACTTCGCCGTGCACCTCGTCGATGCCCAGCTTCGCGGCGACAGCCCGGGCCGTGGTCAGCCCGTCGCCGGTGGCCATGATGACGCGCAGGCCCGAGGCCTTGAGCGCGGCCAGCGCCTCCAGCGTGGTGGGCTTGATCGGGTCCGACACCGCGAGCAGGCCGGCGGCCTGGCCGTCCACCGCCAGAAACATGACACTCGCGCCCTCGGCCCGCATCGCCTCGGCGCGCGGTTTGAGGTCGTCGACCCGCACGTGCAGCTGTTCCATCAGCGCCGTGTTGCCGAGCGCCAGCTTCCTGCCGGCCACGGCGCCGCTCACGCCGATGCCGCTGCTGGATTCGAAACCCTCGGGCGTGTCCAGTGCCAGCTGGCGCTCGCGCGCCGCCCGCACGATGGCGTCGGCCAGCGGGTGTTCGCTGCCCTGGTCCAGGCTGGCTGCGAGCCGCAGCACCTCGTCGGCGGTGAAGCCCGGCGCAGGCACCGCGCGCTCGAACTGCGGCCGGCCTTCCGTCAGGGTGCCGGTCTTGTCGACGATGAGCGCGTCGACCTTGCGGAAGTTCTCGATCGCCGCGGCATCGCGGAACAGCACGCCCTGCGTGGCCGCCTTGCCGGTGGCCACCATGATCGACATCGGCGTCGCAAGGCCCAGCGCACAGGGGCAGGCAATGATGAGCACCGCCACGGCATTGATGAGGCCGTAGACCCAGCTAGGCTGCGGCCCGAAGAAGCCCCAGGCGAAGAAGGTCAGCACCGCGATGGCGATCACCGTCATCACGAAGTAGCCCGCGACCTGGTCGGCCATCCGCTGCATCGGCGCGCGCGAGCGCTGGGCCTGCGCGACCATCTGCACGATGCTCGCGAGCACGGTCTGCGAGCCGACCTTTTCCGACTGCATGACCAGCGCGCCGTTGGTGTTCAGCGTCGCGCCGATGAGCTTGTCGCCCACGCGCTTGGTCACGGGCAGCGGCTCGCCGGTGAGCATCGATTCGTCGACCGCGCTGCCGCCTTCGATCACCACGCCGTCCACCGGCACCTTCTCTCCGGGGCGCACGCGCAGCCGGTCGCCGACATGCACATGGCCGATGGGCACGTCTTCCTCGGTGCCGTCGGCGCCAATCCGGCGCGCCGTCTTGGGCGCGAGCCCCAGCAGCGACTTGATGGCCGCGGAGGTCTGCGAGCGCGCCTTGAGCTCGAGGATCTGGCCCAGCAAGGTGAGCGAAATGATCACCGCGGCCGCTTCGAAGTAGACCGACACGCGGCCCATCGACACGAACGACGCGGGAAACACGCCGGGCGCCACCGTGGCCACGACGCTGTAGACAAAGGCCGCGGCCGTGCCCAAACCGATCAGGGTCCACATGTTCGGGCTGCGGTTCGCCACCGACTGCACCGCGCGCACAAAGAACGGCCACCCGGCCCACAGCACGATGGGAACAGTGAGCACGAGCTCGATCCAGCTTTGCGTGCCCATCTCGAACCACTGGAATCGATGGCCGGCCATGGCAAGCACGGTGACGACGACGGTGAGCGGCAACGTCCAGATGAAGCGCCGCTTGAAGTCTTTCAGCTCCGGGTCTTCGCCCTCATCGAGCGTCGGCATCTCGGGTTCCAGCGACATGCCGCACTTGGGGCAATTGCCCGGATGGTCCTGCCGGATCTCCGGGTGCATGGGGCAGGTGTAGATCGTGCCCGCGAGGCTGGGCTGCGCGAGGTCCGCAGGCGCTAGAACGAGCGGGGCCACCGGCTGTGCGCTGCCGTTTGCATACTTTGCCGGGTCAGCCTCGAACTTGGCCTTGCAGCCTGCACTACAAAAATAGACTGCCTCGCCTTCGTGCTGCAAGACATGAGGTGACTGCGCGGTCACCTTCATCCCGCAAACGGGGTCCTTCAGAACCGCATCGGTCTCGTGCAACGATTCTCCAGAGGTGGGCGGGTGCGCACCATGATGCCCCTTGTGGTGTTCATGCAGGTTGGGCGACGTAGGGTTCATTCGAGTTCTCCAACGAAAAATTGACTGGATGCGCCCACACGGGCGTACATGCAGTCCGCACGGGCCAACCACGAGACCACTTCAGCCGATTGAGGCCGATGTCCCATGCGTGGCGGATCAATTCGGCGGGTAGCCTGCTTCCCTCAGGGCTGCTGTCAAAGACGCGCGGTCCTCGGCGCCGTCGACGCGCAACGTCTTGGTCGGCAGGTCGACCTCGATCTTCGCCGTTGCGTCCAGGTTCTTGACTGCCTGCGCGATCCGGCTCGCGCAGCCACCGCAGGACATTGACTGGATAACGAACTCTTGCATCAGAGACTCCTTGATTGAAAGTGACCCCAGTATCAGGCTTGACATCGTGTGAAGGTCAAGCGAATCTCTGTCGCCAGATCCTCCAACAATGTGCTTCCTCGCATTCAGGATTCCACCTCCAGGACCATCATCAGGCCGCCGCCTCCGTCTTGCTCGACGTTGTTGTTGGTCGTGTGGTGCGGAATGTGACAGTGGACCAGCCACTTGCCAGGCCGCAGGGCCTTCCAGATGACGTCGTAGCGCTGACCCGGGCCGACGTTTACCGTATCCACCTGGAACCGCGCCGATTCAGGCAGCACATAGCCGTCCCTCGCAACGACGGTGAACGGGCCACCGTGGACGTGCATGGGGTGCACGAAGTTGTTGTTGCTGCCCACGAATCTGAGCTTAATGGTCTCGCCGACCTTCATCTTCACCGTGTCGGTGGCGGGAAATGCCTTGCCGTTGATGGTGAAGTAGTTCGGCAATCCGCCTTCCATCAGCATCGCCGGATAGGTCAGGCCTTCGCGCTTGAGCCATTCCTGCAGCTGGATCACATACTCGTGATCCGCCTTGGGTGGCTGCTCGGCGTTCTTCGGATCGATGATCAGGACCCCATACAGACCGAAGGCCTGCTGGCGGTCTACATGGTCATGCGAGTGATAGAAAAACGTACCTGCCTGCTCGGTCGTGAACTCGTAGGTGTAGGAGCCACCGGGTGGAATCGGCTGCTGCGTGATCTTGGCCGGGCCGTCCATCTCGTTCGGCAGGATCAGCCCGTGCCAATGCACAGTGGTGCTCTCGGGCAATCGATTCGTCACCTTGATGCGCACCCGATCGCCTTCTGTGACGCGAATCCTTGGGCCTGGAATCGTCGCGTTGAATGCGTAGCCCTCGACGGTCACGTCCGGCAGGATGTTCCAACGGATGACGCTGGTCTCGAGGTTGAATACCTTGACGCCGTTGCCCAGGGTGGGGACAAGATCCACGTCGCCGCGTGTCTTCGCACCAGCGATGTGTGCGATCTCGCGTGGGTGTATGGCCGACATGTCGCGCATCGCCTGGCCGGGCGTGTCCCAGCCCATGATCATCGACGGAGGCATGATGGCGCCACCAACGTCCCGGTTCGACAGACGCATGTTCACGAACATCGCGGGTATCGTCATGCCGGCCAGCAGCATGAGCGTGGTGGTCATCGTCACGGCCGCCAGCTGCGGCCGCGTCACATTCGGCCGCATGCTGTGGCCGCCGTGACCTCCCTGCGCATGGCCCGATTTGTCGCGCGGCTTGTCCAGCGCGGGATGGGCGCTCGGTTCGTGGCCGGCCTGTTGGGCTGCGGGGGCGGCTGCGGCGACAGGCGTGGAGTCATGCGCATGCGCTGGGGTATGCCCGGGTGCCGTGGCCACATCAGCTTGCGCCTGGGGCTTCTTCTCGGGCCGACGCTCGGTCATCAGCCCGTGCTTCATCTTCCGGGACACCATCCAGACATTCACCGGATACGCCACCGCAAACCCGACGGCCACGCCCAGCGACATCACCCCCCAGAAGACGAGTTCGGTCGGATCCATCGCCCGCATGTCGCGGCCCATCATGAGCAGCGCCATCACCGGCGCCATGCCGGCCATCATCGCGTTCATGCTGATGAACTCCGGCATGAACGACCTCTTGACGTTTTCCCAGTAGGTGCCGCCCATCATGTTCTTCATGAAGAGCGACTGGAAAATGAACAAGCCGAAAGCAAAGCCGGCAACGTACTCGACGATCAGGTCGATCCACATCGGCAGGCCCAGCACCGCGGTTACGACCGCCGCCAGGATGATGCCCGTTGCATCGCCCGCCACGCAGTGGATCGTGGAGCCCACGCCCTGTTTCCACAGCGGTTTGACGAACTCTTCGTGCTCGCCGGGGGCCGGCTCCTTGTCCGCCATCACGTAGAGCAGCAAGCCCAGCGGACCGAGGTAGAGCGTGACGAGTATGAACCCCCACTTCATCACGACCGGCTCGGGGTTGTGGCGCAATTGGTCCCAGGCGACGTAGGCGGTGGACAGGGCCGCCAATACGAACCAGACAGCCAGGAAGTAGTCGATGGGTTGAACGAACATGGAAATCCTCAGTGGTTGGATTCAGGCGCGCCGATGCTTCAACCGCTGCTGATCACCTTGCACCGTGCGGGGTCGGGCAAGCGCTGGACATTCATGCGCGCGGGCCCTGCACAAAGGCACCGCTAGCTGATCAAGGGTTCTTTTTCATCCACGCATCCAGCTGCGCGATTTCCTTGGTTTGATCCTTGATGATCTTGCGTGCCATCGCTTTGAGCTCCGGCGATTTTCCATGCGCGATCTCGGGCTTGGCCATCTCGAGCGCTTGCTGGTGGTGCATCTTCATCAGCATCGCGAAGTCCTTGTCGGTGTCGCCCGACATCTGCATCTTCTGCATGCCGTCCATGCCACTCTTCATTGATTTCATCATCTCATCCGAGCCACTGCCCTTTTGCATTTGCGCTGGAGACATGGCCATCGGCGCCGGTGGCGTGGAGGGTTGAGTTTGCGCTACCGCGGTCAGCGCAAAGGCCGCGAGCACCACGGCGCTCGCCGAGGTCTTGAAAGGCAGGGAGTTCATGGCGTTTCCTTGGCGGTTGTGAATTCAATGTGTCATTTCAAGGCAGGCAATCGCACAGGCACGACAGGCCGTAGCACAGGACTGGCAATGCGGCGCCTGGTGCTTGCCGCATTCCTCCGCACAGGCTTCGCAGATGTCGGCACACAGTCCGCAAATTTCTTTCGCATGCTCGCTGCCCCGGGCGATCGCGGCGGCGGCGAGCTGACAGATCGCAGCGCAATCCATGTCCAGCGCGATGCACCGGGACATCATCTTGACGTTGTCCTCACTCAGGCAGGCCGCCGCGCACTGATTGCATGCGATGGCGCACTCGTTGCATGCCTCGATGCAGGCAGCGTCGGTTTCATGTGACATGACTATCTCCTTTTGCGTAGCGGCCAGCGGCCAGCGGCCGGCGAAGAGGGACGACGCAACCGTCCCGGCCTGCGCGACCCTGCGGATCGCGCGTGCGTGGAAAACTTCGAGCAGCTGTTTGGCGATCTGCCTCGATGTAAACGCCGATACGGATGTCGACCGTGCGAAGACCCTGAACCTGATCGCAGAGTGCCCAAGACCCACGCAGGCGTCTGTCGGACGACAACCCGGTCATGGCGGCGACTGGCCAACAGCCTCATCGCTTGCCCCGGCTGGACCTCCTGGATGCACTCGAGCGAGCTTTTCGACCTCTGTCGTCGCTCGATCGGTTCTTGTGATGTTTGCGGCGCTGCCAATACACGAACGCCACGAAAACGATCACACCCACAATCCAGGCAATGAACATGGTGCTCACCACATTCGTGGAGACCCAACGGCCTGTCACATACATGCGTCACCCCTAAGCTTGCCAGCCATCGGTGCGTGCGCGTGGCGGCAGCAGGAGCGTGAGGGGAAAGCGCTGGCTTGGCTGCATGATGATTTCAGGTACTCGCTGATCGATGCTTAGCGCAAGCCTGCGATGTAGTCGGACACTGCTTTGATTTCACGATCGTTGAGCTTCGCTGCAACGCCGCTCATCAGTACGCTGTTGAGTCGCATCCCATCGCGAAACGATGTCAACTGCGCGGCGATGTATTCGGCGTGTTGTCCGCCAAGCCGCGGGTACTGGCTCGGGATGCCGGCACCGTTGGGACTGTGGCAGCCCGCGCAGGCCGGCACACTGCGGTCCCCAATGCCGCCGCGGTAGATCTTCTCGCCCAGCGCCACCAGATCCTTTTCTTTCGCAAACCCGGGCTTGACGGGCTTGGAACCGAGGAACCAGGCGACATCGCGCATTTCCTGCTCGGAAAGCATCGCCGCCATGCCAGCCATGATCGGGCTCTTGCGTTTGCCGGACTTGAACTCCTGAAGCTGCTTGACCAGGTATTCGGGATGTTGCTGAGCCAGCTTGGGATTGGCGGGGATGGCCGAATTCCCGTCGGCGCTGTGGCACGCGGCGCATGATTTTGCGTTGAAGACGACTTCGCCGTTTGCGATGTCTGCCTTGGCCGGCCTGACGGGGGCCTTCTCGGTAGCGGCCATGGGCATGGGATCGGCTGCGAAAGAGGAGCTGGAGGCAAGCCAGCCGAGAGCGGCGAGCAAAAGGGGAGCGAACAATTTCATGGGGTGTTCAAGTCGTGGGCGGGCTGGCTACAAAGATGGCTGGAGATCGTGCGGTGGCCGAATCACCCACGCGGTGCTTGTGCATGCGGCAAGACGCGAATGGGCGCACTGCACCTGACGACGTTGGCTGAAATGAAGTCGCCCAACTCGACGGATGTCGCAGGATCCAGCATCACGATGTGCGCGTGGCGCTGCCCCGTGGAACGATCGGCCAGGATGGCGAAGCGATGTCGTGCAAGCTCGTCGGAGCTGGCCATCCTCCTGCAATCCGTGCGAGCGCTCCGCTGAATCTCGCTCGCATGGCCGATCTCGACAATTTCGCCTGTACGCCAGCCGTCCTGAAAATCGCGATGCTGCTGGTAGAAACCGGCGCAGCCCAACAGACCGGTGGAGACTGCCATGCTGAGAGTTCCTGTTGCCACAGGACGCGCCTTGCCGATGATGGCGTGTTTCATCTTCGTCATATCGGCAGCAACAACCTGCAGCTCATGACTCCAAGACCGGCTAGGAGGCATTGCCGCTTTGGCTTGCGCCGTCCAGCTTGCGAAAATAGAGACCGCTGAACACCGGCACGCAACGCTCAGGAAAACCTGGGAGATGGATGGCGCGCTCGTGAACTTGCCATTCGTCGCGCAAGACATAGCCCTGCGTCTCGATATCGTTGATAAAGCGCTGGCGGTTGTAGACATACATCGGTGAGAAGCATCCGTCGCCGATGTTCTGCGTCGTGACGTAATCTTCGCCGTCGTACAGGGGCAGCTTATTTAGCAAGATGTGCCGCGGACGATTTTCACCCTCTGCAAGTAGATCGGCAGGGTGCGCATTTTCCAGATAGTGCAGGGCTCCTGCAGAGATCCAGATGTCATTGCCATCCAGCATCTGCTCCAGGGCAGCTGTGTCTGAAAAGCTCAGCGCACCGGCCCCTGCCTGGCTGGCCATTTCCCGGCCGATGGAAGCGATCGCTTGTACTTCGACGACACGCCACGACAAGTCGTGCGGCATCTCCAAATAGCGGCGGTAGGCGTAGTAGTGGACACCGACCGATCCGCCGATGTCGAGTACTTTGGTGGCACCGTCTCTGAATGCACGGTCAAGCCACCACATCACCGGATAGTCGTAGGCAAAAACCTTCTTCGTGCGTATTTCCACGTACTCGGCCGCCAAGGCCGCATGGTCGAATTCCGGATTGACAGGAAGCCAGTCCCGCGCCTGGGCGAAGTCCTTGAAGACGCCGAAGTAGCTGGCAAAACCAGCCTCGGAGAAAAACTGTCGACGCCGCCAGCGCAGCAACGCTGGCCGGGTGACCGGCCCCTCAAGGATTTGCCGAACGACTTGCGAAGCACTGGAGTACGCCATGTTTTTCTCCGTCCTTTCAGCGTTCACTGCCGGCCGGGTTTTCTGATGCGCTCAGCGGGCTGCTTCGATCTTGGTAACGACGATCTTTCCGTCGATCTTCTCCGCCTGGAAACGGACCTTGGCGCCGGTCTCGACCTTGTCGAGCATGGCGTCGTCCTTGACCCCGAACACCATGGTCATGCCGGGCATGTCCAGGTTCTTCAGCGGACCGTGCTTGATCGTGAGTTTCTTGTTGTCCTTGTCCACCTTGCGGACCTCGCCATCGGTGAGCTCCGATGCTGCAGCCGAATCAGCAGCGCCTGCTGCTGGTGCCTTGTCTGCCATGCCGGGCATGTCAGACGCGGGTTTGGACGATTGCGCGTTGGCCGCGCCAACAAACGAAAGTGCGGCAACGAATGCCAAGACTGCGATGCGAATGTTCGACATGAAGTTCTCCTTGGATATGAATGAATCTGGAGTCCCGCTGCTCCCTTGATGGAAGGCCGCAGCGGAAGCGTCGCCCTTTACTTGCCGGCCTTGGTCACCTTCACGGCGCCCTTCATCCCGGCGTCGTAATGGCCCGGCTGCAAACAGCCGAAGTCGACCTTTCCGGCCTTGGTGAACTGCCAGACGATCTCACCGGTCTTGCCGCCGGCCAACGTCACCATGTTCGGATCGGCATGCTCCATCTCGGGGTTCTTCTTCATGGCTTCGTAGTGCTCCTTGAGCTCCTTCTCGGTGCCGAGCACGAGTTCGTGCTTGATCTGGCCCGAGTTCTTGATCACGAAGCGCACGGTCTCGCCTTGCTTGACGGTGATGTCGGCGGGCGTGAAGCGCATGCTGTCCGTCATGTCGACGTTGATGGTGCGCGTGGCCTTGGCGACGACGCCGGGCTTGCCGATCGCCTCATCGGCATCGTGACCATGACCGCCGGCATGGGTGCCCGATGCGGAAGCGCCGGCGGCGGCCAGTGCCACCAAGGCAGCGAGCGCGGTATTGCGGAGTGTGTGTTTCATGTGTTTCCTTTGAGTGTTGAGGTTGGGAGGGAGAGAGAAAATCAGTGGCCGGTATGTCCACCGCCCGGCTTGCGAATCTGGACTTCGATGTTCTTGGCGGGCATGTTCTTCGCGGGCATCGCAGCTGCGCCGGCATCGCGCTGGCGCGAGGTCTCGGGCGCCGGGCCATCGAGCTCGTAGGCCACGGTGCCCTTGGGATGCTTGAACCAGCCGGGGTTGGAATAGTCGCCGGCCTTCTGGTTTTTGCGCACCTTGACGACGCTGAACATGCCACCCATCTCGACCGAGCCGAACGGACCTTCGCCCGTCATCATTCGCGCGGTGTTGTCGGGGATCGGCATTTCCATTTCGGCCATGTCGGCCATGCCGCGCTCGCCCATCACCATGTAGTCCGGCACCAGGTTCGTGATCTGCTTGGCCACGTCCTTATGGTCCAGTCCGATCATGGTGGGTACGTCGTGGCCCATGGCGTTCATCGTGTGATGGCTCTTGTGGCAGTGAAAGGCCCAGTCGCCTTCCTCGTCGGCGAGGAATTCGATCTGGCGCATCTGGCCGACTGCCACGTCGGTCGTCACCTCGTACTGGCGCGTGCTCCTGGGGGTCGGGCCGCCGTCGGTGCCCGTCACAAGAAACTCGTGCCCGTGCAGGTGCATCGGGTGATTCGTCATCGTCAGGTTGCCGATGCGGATGCGCACCTTGTCGTTGAGCCGCACGTTGAGCGAATCGATGCCGGGGAAGATCCGACTGTTCCAGGACCACAGGTTGAAGTCCAGCATCGTCATGATCTTGGGCGTGGCGCTGCCGGGCTCCACGTCGTAGGCGTTGAGCAGGAACACGAAGTCGCGGTCGACCTTCTCGATCAGCGGATGCTCGGCTTTGGGATGCGTCACCCAGAAGCCCATCATGCCCATAGCCATCTGCGTCATCTCGTCGGCATGCGGGTGGTACATGAAGGTGCCAGGCCGGCGCGCGACGAATTCGTAGACGAAGGTCTTGCCGGGCCGGATGGGCGGCTGATTCAGGCCCACCACCCCGTCCATGCCATTGGGCAGGCGCTGGCCGTGCCAATGCACGCTGGTGTGCTCGGGCAGCTTGTTGGTCACGAAGATCCGTACCCTGTCCCCCTCGACCACCTCGATGGTCGGACCGGGCGACTGGCCGTTGTAGCCCCAGAGGTTGGCCTTGAAGCCCGGCGCCATCTCGCGCACCACAGGCTCGGCCACGAGGTGAAACTCCTTCACGCCGTTGTTCATGCGCCAGGGCAGCGTCCAGCCGTTGAGTGTGACCACGGGGTTGTAGGGGCGCCCGCTCGCGGGCATCAGCGGCGGCATGGTGTTGGGCGTGGTCTGAAGCACGGGCTCGGGCAGCGCGGCCATCGCCACCTTGCTCACGCTCGCGGCCGCGAGGGCACCCGTGATGGCACCGGCGCCGCTCAGGAAATTGCGTCTGTTGGTCATGTCGTTCGAATCGGTTGTGGGCTCAGTGGGCTGCGCCAGCAGAGGCGCTTTCGCCACCTGAACTGGCCATCGAGGCGCCCGTGGACGTGGGCTTGCCCATCACAGAGGCCGCCAGCGCAGCGTCGGCCAGCCAGAACTGCTGCTGGGCGTTGATGGCGTTGGTCACGCTGGAGATCTGGTCGCGCGCTTCGGCGAGCAGTTCGAAGACGCCGATCAGCATGCCGTTGTAGCGAAGCACGTTCTCGTCGGCCATGGCCTGGCGCAGCGGCACGATCTCGTCGCGGTAGTGCCGCGCGATGTCGTAGGCCGTACGGTAGGCCGAGTAGCCTTCGCGCAACTGCGAAGAGGCGCCGCGCACGGTGGCGTCGTAGCGGTTGGCCGCGGCCAGAGACTGCGCATTCAACATATCGCGCTGCGCCGATCCCCAGTCGAACAGCGGCAGCCGGATGTCGAGCTCGAAGCCGCGCCGCGTGCTCTTGGTGCCCTCCGCGTTGTCGAACACGGTGTCGCGACGACCACCCACTTCGACGTCGATGAAGGTCGACAGCAGGTTGATGCCTTGCGACTTGCCCGCCACGTCCAGCTGGGCACGTGCGAGCTGGACATCGAGACGCTGCTCGGTCGCGGTCGCCGCGACTTCCTTCGCCTCGCGAGGGGCCTTGGGCAGGTCTGGCAGACGTTCGGGCAGAGTCAACTTGGCAGCCTGCTCATCGTTCAGCCCGAGGACACGAATCAACTCTTCGCGCGCAGCGGTAGTCTCGTGTTGAGCCGAGGCGAGCTGGGTGGTCGCGTCGGCGTAGAAAACCTGTTGGCGTGCACGCTGCAGCTTGGAGAAATTGCCGATGAGCTGCATCCGGCGCGCGAGTTCGGCGCTGGCCTGGGCTGACTTGTTGACCTGTTCGGCGTACTGCAGCGACTGTTGCGCGGCAACGGCACGGACCCAGGCTTGCTTGACCTGCGTGACTTGGTCGACGACGGCACTGGTCAGTTGGACCTTGGCCTGGCTGGCCTGGCTTCTGGAGATCGACAAGCGTTGCGGCAATAGGATGAGGTCCACCAGTCCGAAGGACAGCAGACGCTCAAGCTCGAGTTCGCTGTTCAGTCGAGTTCGCGCGAACGACAGGATCGGGTTTGGCAGTCGGCTGCTCTGGTTGGTAGCGGCAATGTCACCCCAGCTCTGCGCGATCAGCGCCTGGACAGACGGGCTGTTGGCCAGCGCAAGCTGAACCGCATCGCTCTGCGACAATGGCTTGGTCAGCAGATCCTGCGTCAACGCAGCGCGGCGGTCGCGCTGCTCCTGGGTCCGGCTGAGCTCGAGCTTTCCACCGGTGAACTGCTGAGCATTGGTGTTTGTCTCGCTCAGAGCATCGTCGATGCTGACCGACGCGCACCCGGCCAGGAAGGCGGCCGCGACGGCGATAGCCGTCAAACGCAAAGCGCGCTTCATGGCTTCTCCTTCTTCGCAGGCGGCATCGGCATCGAATGGCCTGGTTGCCCGGCAGGTGCAGCGGTTGCGCCCTTGGGCGATTCGGCCTCTACCGACCCCGTGCCCGATGCTTCCTTGGCGTAGGCCTGCCAGCCGCCGCGGCGGTAGACCGTCTCGTTGGCCTCCTTCCAGGGGATGGGCTTTTCGTCAGCGAAGGGCCGATAGCCCTCGAGCGCGGACCTGTAGGTCAGTACAGGTGGCACTGATGTGGGTGCCGCCTCGGGCTGCGCGGATGCAGGCTGAGCCAAGGCGACAGCGGCGCTCAGCGTTGCCAGGGCTGCGAACGCAGCCACGGCGGGGAAAACTGCCAGCCGACGGGCCGACGATGAATGGAACATAGAGTCCTCGCAAGATCATGAACGGGATGCGCCAGAACTGCCCTGAAGGCATGGCGCAGCGATGCATGAGCGTCCGCGGCGACCCCGTGACGGATCACGGGCGCACGAACGCCTCAGAAGCGAGGAGGCTTGTCGAGAACGCGCGGCGCGAGCGTGGCCACCGTGATGGCTGGCTCCGCCAGATCGGCGCGGGGAAGGTCGTGGAAGACGGCCAGTTCCAGCGTGCTGGTCAGCGCCGTGGCATGGCACGCGCCGCAGGTGCCGCACTTGTGCAGCGCGTCAGGTTCCGCGCTTGCAGCCTTGGCGAGGCTGTCTTTCGCGGGTGGCTTGGCGGCCTGTGACGCCTCGTGGTGATGATCGCTGCGCCCGTCCGCATGCGGATATTGGGCGTGGTCGTACATCCCGGACCGCTCGACGGACATTTCCGTCATTGCACCAGCGTGTCCAGGTCCGCAAAAGACCATGGCTGCCGCAGCGTACCCCTGGAAGGGTACGGCAAACATCATGATCCAAAGGACGAACAGGCGAACCCGGTGCATGTGGCGAATTCTAGATCGAGCGGTGTGTCAGATGGTCTGTACGTACATCCAGTCCTACACGCAGCCCTCAGGGTTGTGCTTGTGCGCGGCCCTTGCTCGCGTCAGCCTTGGGCGCAAGCAGAGGTGCTCCGTACCTTGCTGCTGCATCCCAGTTGGGCTGCTTTTGCGCGGCTTCCAGTTCGGCCACCACTTCGGCGCGCGACTTGGAGACCCCGACCTTTGGCGTGCTCATCGATCCCCAGCGCAGCATGCTGGCCCCGGCAGGGGTTTTCTGCGCATCCGCGAGTTCAGTCGACACCTGCGCTGCAGTTTTTCCCGATCCGGCTTCGCCCGGGTGATAGACCACGCCGGCTTCGTTGGGGGCGAAGTGCGACGGGCCTTCCGCATAGGCCGCGAGCGGCGCGACGAAGGCAGCGCCCACGCCGGCGGCGAGTGCGAACGAGAGGATTTGGCGGTTCTTCATTACAGGTCTCCTTCAACGAATGGCTCGGACTTTGCGAGCTGCACTGAACGCGTCGGCATCGACCACCGAGCCGGCGATGCCAGTCAACTGGCTGGCATGCAATGAACTCTAGGAAGCCAGTCCGCCAGTCACCCGCCACTTGGATTACAAAGAAGTAATCCACGCACACGACCCCGCGCCGTAGCATTCGACGATGCGAATCCTGGTCATCGAAGACGAACACAAGCTGGGCGCCTACCTCGTGAAGGGTCTCTCCGAGAGCGGCTTCGTGGTCGACCTCGCGCGCACGGGCATCGAGGGGCGCAGTCTTGCGCTCGATGGGGACTACGACCTCCTGGTGCTGGACGTGATGCTGCCGGGCATCGATGGGTTCGCCGTTCTGGAGGCCCTGCGCAAATCCAAGTCGATGCCTGTGCTGATGTTGACGGCGCGCGACGAAGTAACCGATCGGGTGCGCGGACTTCAAAGCGGTGCGGACGACTATCTTGCCAAGCCGTTCGCGTTCTCCGAATTGCTGGCACGAATCCAGGCACTGCTGCGCCGCGGCAAACTCCATGAGGTGTCCAACTACACGCTCAAAGACCTGAACCTCGATGTGGTGGCGCGTAAGGCGACGCGCAACGGGCATCGCCTGGAGCTGACCGCCAAGGAGTTCGCGCTGCTGACGCTGCTCATGAGGCGCCAGGGCAACGTGCTGTCGCGCACGCAACTGGCAGATCAAGTCTGGGACATGAGCTTCGATAGCGACACCAACCTGGTGGAAGTGGCGATCCGGCGACTGCGCAGCAAGATCGACGATCCTTTCGAAGAGAAGCTGCTGCACACGGTGCGCGGCATGGGGTACGTGCTTGAGAGCCGACAGGGCAGTGGATCGTGAACGCCGGCGAAGCCATCCGCGAGCCCGGTGCCTCGCCCTCCCCTGCGGTCGTCAAACCAGCGAAAGCCGAGGCAACCTCCAATATCGAAGGCACAGGCTCCATCCAGGTCGCGCTGTCTCGCTGGTTTGCGGCGCAGGCATTGATCGGCCTGAGCCTCGTCTGTTTGGCGATCTACGCCGTCACGGCATGGAGCTTTCAGGTCAAGCAGGCCAGCGAGTTTGAGCGCCAGTCCGAATTGATCCGGCACCTGATCCAGGAGTCGCGCGGCGATCCTGGGCCGGACGGCTTGCGCCACAAGCTGGACGATTTCTTTCTCACTCATGCCGAGATCAGCCTGGTGCTGCGCCGCGGCGACGAGACCATCTACTCGACCAGGCCGACCCGGGCATCCGCACGCTGGCTTTGGAAGCCGACTGAGGAGCTCCAGGCGCAGCCGAGTGATGCCGCCATGCAACTGCAACTGGGCATCGACATCCAGGAGGACAACCGGCTCCTGCGTCGGTTGGCCTGGACACTGGTCGGTGCGGTCGTGCTGGGGTCCGCGATGATCTCCCTGACCGGTGCGCTGCTGGTGCACCGGGGCCTGAAACCCTTGAAGAAGCTGATTCAGCAGACTGCCGCCACGGGGCCCGCGCATCCGGGACTGCGCATTGATCCCTCCCCGTATGCCTCCGAAATTACCCCCTGGGTCGCTCAGTTCAACGCGGTGCTCGACCGGGCGGAACAGGCCTACCAGCAGTTGGAGTCGTTCAACGCGGACGTTGCGCACGAACTGCGCACGCCGCTGGCCAACCTAGTCGGGATGGTAGAGGTCGAACTGGCGCGGCCGAGGTCGATCGAGGAGCTGCGCGACGCGCTGCTGTCGGCGCTGGAAGAAGCAAGGCGCGTCTCCGCGATCGTGATCGACATGCTCTTTCTGTCCCATGCGGACCGCGGCGCTGTTGCTCGCCGCTCGGCGCCTGTCAGTCTGGCGGATCAGGTGCGCACGGTACTGGATTTTCACGAGGCCACGCTCGAAGACGTGGGGCTGAAGGTACATGTCAGCGGCGATGCGCGCATTGGTGTCGACGCCGGTCTGGTGCGTAGAGCGCTGTCGAACCTGCTGAGCAACGCGAGCCGGTATGCGACGCCGGGCTCGACCATCGCGGTCGTGATCGACACGCAGCCCGACGGTGTCTGGGTCAAGGTTGCCAACCGCGGCGAGCCGGTCCCCGCCGACGTGCTACCCAGTCTTTTCAAACGCTTCTTCCGGGCGGAGCGCTCCCGCACCGACTCGTCCGAGCACCACGGACTGGGCTTGGCGATCGTCGCCGCGATCGCGCGAATGCATGGAGGCCAAACCCGAGCCACCTCCCGTTCGGGCGTCACTGAGATCAGCTTTTCCATGGCGGTGTCGAAAAACTGATCCGCGGCCAACCTGGTCGGCGCGCCGAAATTGCATGCCGGCTGCAGCAGGGGCCGTGGTTCAATCGGCGCTATCGCGCACTGCGCATTGCTCTTTTTCCCCCATGACTATCGGTCTTGAAGTTCTCATCGGTCACTGGAAGACCGATTCGTTGAGCACCTACAACTCGTGGTTTCTGTGGGATGAGAGGCTGAAAAATTTCCGATCCATTCGCCGCGGCCTGGCCCAGGTGGTCAAGGACATCGATGCAGGTACCTTCGGCAGCGCATTCCGCGGCTCCTCGCTCGAGACGGTCGTGGGTTCGGTGGCGGAACAGCGCCAGATATTCAAGGGCGCTGACCACGCGTTTCTCTGGAAGCCCAAGCTGCGCATTCCCGACATCTACGAGAACGCCGCCAACCAGCGTGCCTTCGCCCGACTACTGCATGCCTGCGACTGCTGTGACAGCGCCGAGGAGGTGGTCGAAGCCATCCGCCGGATCGACGCGCATCAGATCAAGGGCCTCGGGCCGGCCGTGGCGAATCTTCTGTACTTCGTCCATCCCACGATCGTGATGCCATTCAATACAGCGATCGTGAAGGGCTACAACGCCGTCACGGGCAGCAACGTCAAGCTTGGCAAGTGGGACCACTATCTCTCGATGCGCGAAGGCTGTCTCCGCCTGAATGCGCAGCACCGCCGGCTGCTGTCCAACGACATGGGCGCCTTGGCCGGCCTGCTCTTCGACATCGGCTCGGGGCGGTACGCGGCACCGCCGCGCGACGACGATACAGCGGCCATCCGGGGCTGGGAGGCCGATCTCGAGAAAGTCCGCGAGGAATCGGCCGCCGCACACAAACGCTGGGCCGCCGAGCGCGAGAGCGACGCGACCCACACGGAAATTCAGGGATGGCTGCGCGACCTGGGCAGGTCGCTCGGCTTCGGCGTCTGGATCGCATCCAACGACCAGGGCCGCAGCTATGCAGGAGGGCGACTCGGCGACGGCTGCCTGACGCAGTTGCCTTCGGGAGCTCAGCCTGGCCTGGACTCGGTGCGTCTGATCGACGTGATCTGGGTGGAAGCCGACGGCTCCAAGATCGCCGCAGCCTTCGAGGTGGAACACTCGACCTCGATCTACTCGGGCATTGTGCGAATGCTGGACCTTGCACTGGGCACGGAGTTGGGCGCCGGGGTGTCGATGTTCCTGGTGGCACCCGATGCGCGACGCGACGACGTGCGGCTTCAGCTGCGCCGTCCGGCGTTTTCGCGTGTCGCCGAGCTCGGCATCCGGTATCTGCCCTACAGCGAACTCGGCAACCACCGCGAAGCGATCGGCCGTTTCGGTTCGGGGTTGAAGCCTTTGAGCGAGATTTCGCATCTGCTTTGAGACCCGAGCGCTGGAGGCTTGATCACCAGGCTCGTCGACGAACGCGCTGGATGACGCAACTGTAATCTTCGCGTGCGGGAATTCGCCGACCTGCGACCTAGAGTTGGTTCTACGGAGAGAGGCAAAGCACATTCAGCTGTGCTTGCCTCGACCGGGAACATTGCCCACTCTTTGCCAAAGGATCGAATCATGAAGACCTCTCTCAAGACCTCCCTGACGCTGGCCGCGCTGCTCAGCGCGATCGCCGGCCCCGCGCTCGCTGGCAACTATGCAGAGGGTGACCCCCGTCCCGTGCCGCTGACTTCCAGCACCAGCCGCGCCGCCGTGGCTTCGGACACGCGAAGCTGGCTGCAGAACTCGCCAGACCAAGGCTACCCCGAAGGCAATCCGCGGGCTGTCGCGAGCGTCGGCGCCAACAGCCGCGCAATGGTTCAGGCCGACACGTTGACCTGGATTCGTTCGGGCTTGGCTGCGGCCACCAACGGTGAAGCAGGCGCCAACCTGTCTCACCCCGCCTACAGACAGGCCGCCGCCGAGTACGCACGCCTGCGCAACGGCCCCGAGTTCGGCGCCTTGGTGGAACGCATCACGCGACAGGGCTCGCGGTCGGCGGCAACCGCCAGCCGCTGATGGATTGGCGCACAGCCCTGGAGCGCCCGAGACCGCAAGTCGCGCTTTTTGCCGCGACTTGCGGTTCGGTTTGAGCGACAAGGCCTAGAATTCGCGGAACTACCTCGCGCGCACCGGTTCCATACACAGCGTTCCACACGTCCTTCCATGGCTCCCATCGCAACCCTTTCCAGGCAGGTTCGTGGCGCACCCCGCGTCACGAATATGCTTTGGTCGGCATTGCCAAGGATGGGGTCATGACACGCCGGCTGGTGCACCTGATCGCCCGCGGCCTGATCGGTGTGCTGCTGTTCGCGCAGTTGTCGATTGCCGCCTATGCCTGCCCGGCATTCTCGTCGGGCGCGATGGGCACGGACCCAACTGCCTCGATGCAAATGGCCGGTGACACGACTGCGGTTGTCGATGCAAGCGTTGACGCGGCCACGCAGGCGCCTCCCTGCGGCGACATGGTCGGCATGACAGATACAGGCTCTGCCAACCTGTGTGCAGAGCACTGCAAATTCGGTCAGCAAAGCGACCATGCATCTACGCTGACGATCCCCGTCGCGCTGCTGGCGCCGCTTCTCCTGACGCCTTGGGCGCCCGAGGCGACACAGCCTCCATGCCATGCGGCGGCTTCCTTGAGTGCACTGGTTGCGGCATCGCCCCCGCACGCCATCTTGCACTGCGTCTACCGAACCTGATCCACTGATCGACGCTGCGCCGACGGCTCCTCGCGAGCCGGACGGCACATCGGTCGTGGCTTGCCGTCCGCACGGGTTCTCCTGGCGTGGCGCAGCGGCCCGACATCGACCCCACGGGGTTTGTCGTCAGGAGATCCCATGTTCGCCGTTTCTTTCCCCGCCAAGTCGACCGCACGACGCTGCCCCCGCCACTGGGCCGTGGCAATGGCGCTGTGCGCCGGCACCCTCAGCCTCGGCGCCCAAGCGCAACAGACCCCGCAGGCGCTCACCCTCGATTCGGCCCTGCGGCTTGCCGAAGAGCGCTCGCGCCAGCTCGTCGCCCAGGAGTCGGCCGCAGGCGCTGCGCGCGCCATGGCTGTGGCCGCGGGGCAACTGCCCGATCCCGTGTTGAAGGCCGGCATCAACAACCTGCCGGTCAATGGAAGCGACCGCTTCACACTCACGCGTGAAGGCATGACGATGCGCTCGATCGGGGTGATGCAGGAGTTCACCCGCTCCGACAAGCGCCAGGCTCGCGCGGCGCGCTTTGACCGTGAAGTCGAGGTCGCCGACGCGGGTCGCGCCGTGGCCTTGGCCAACCTGCGGCGCGACACCGCAACGGCCTGGCTCGATCGCTACTACCAGGGTCGGATGCGAGACCTGCTGCAAACGCAACGCGCCGAGCTGAACCTGCAGATCGAGGGCGCCGACGCCGCTTACCGCGGCGGTCGTGGCACGCAGGCCGATGTGTTCACTGCGCGCTCCGCATTGGCGCAACTGGACGACCGAATCCTTGCGCAGGAGCGTCAAATCGCCACGGCGCAGACGCGCCTGGCGCGCTGGGTGGGGCCGGGCACACCCCAGCCCTCGACGGTGCTCCCGGATCTGGGCTCCGTTCGCCTGGACGCCCGCAATCTGGAGGCTCACATTGGCGAGCATCCCCAGATCGCGCTGATGGCACGGCAGGAAGCCGTAGCGCGCGCGGAGGCCGACATCGCGCAGAGCAACAAGCGCTCCGATTGGACCGTCGAGCTGATGTACAGCCAACGTGGCCCAGCCTACTCGAACATGGTGTCGCTCAACGTGTCGATCCCACTGCAGCTCGACCAGAAGAATCGCCAGGACCGGGAGCTCGCAGGCAAGCTCGCGACGGCCGAGCAGATGCAGGCCCAGAGGGAAGAGGCCACCCGCGAAAGCACCGCGGAAGCACTCTCCCTGCTGCAGCAATGGCAGAGCAACCGGAAGCGGCTGGCGTTGTACGACAGCTCGCTGATTCCGCTCGCCTCCGAACGCACGCAGGCAGTACTGGCCGCCTACCGCGGTGGCGCGGGAACCCTGAGCGCCGCGCTCGAGGCGCGACGCATGGAGATCGACACGCGCATGGAACGCCTGCGCCTCGAGATGGAAACCGCAGGCCTATGGGCTCAGCTCGAATTCCTGATTCCCGGTGGTCACCCGGCACTCGCTGCCAGTGCGACGACAACGACCTTGAACGCCAAGGAGCCTCAACAATGAAAACCAAACCCTTCTTCCTTGGATTGATCGCTGCGACGGTCCTCGCTGCGGCCGCCTTTGGCGCATATACCTTCGGACTGCAACGCGGCAAAAGCATGGCCCCTGCACCGGCCACGATGCCTACGACGAGCGCTCCGGACGCTTTGTCAGCTTCTCCCAACGAGAACGGCGAGGACGCCACCCGGCGCCACATCGCGGCGGGCCTGAAGGCCGGCGACACCGACCCCGCCAACGGCAAGAAGATCCTCTATTACCACGACCCGATGGTGCCGGGAAACCGGTTCGACAAGCCGGCCAAATCGCCCTTCATGGACATGATGATGTCCCCGGTCTATGCCGGTGGCGACAGCGGCGACCAGAACAACGTGACCGTGAGCCCGCGCGTCCAGCAGAACCTCGGCGTGCGAACTGCGCAGGTGTCGGAAGGCGTTCTCGCGCCGCAGGTGGCCGCGGTCGGCAGCATCGCCTTCAACGAGCGCGACCAGGTCATCGTGCAGGCGCGGTCCACGGGCTATGTCGAGCGCCTGCATGTGCGCGCCACGCTCGACGCGGTGAAGAAAGGCCAGGCCCTGGCCGAGCTTTACGTGCCCGAGTGGATCGCGGCACAGGAGGAATTCCTGTCCGTGCAGCGCATGCGCGGTACGCAGATGGAACCGCTGGTCGACGGCGCCCGCCAGCGCATGCGCCAGGTCGGCATGAGCGACGGCCAGATCGAACTCGTGGCCCGCAGCGGGCGCACCCAGCCTCGCATCACGCTGGTTGCGCCCATCGGCGGGGTGGTCACGGAGCTGGCCGTGCGCGAAGGCATGACGGTGATGGCCGGTGCGACCTTGTTCCGCATCAACGGGCTGTCCACCGTCTGGGCCAACGCCGAAGTCCCGGAGAGCCAGGCCGCGCTCGTGCGTCCAGGCGCCAAGGTGCAGGCCCGATCACCTGCCGCCCCCAGCGAGGTCTTCGACGGGAAGGTCCAGGCCATTCTGCCGGACGTCAACCCGGCCACCCGCACCCTGAAGGCGCGCCTGGAGCTGGCCAATCCGACCGGCCGGCTGGTGCCTGGCATGTTCGTCTCGATGCAGTTCGCCGACACGCAGGCGCCGAAGGCCCTGCTGGTTCCGACCGAGGCGGTCATCCAGACCGGCAAGCGCACGGTCGTCATGCTGGCGGAAGACAACGGACGGTTCCGGCCGGTCGATGTCGAGATCGGCCTCGAAAGCGGCGGCCAGACCGAGATCAAGCGCGGGCTGCAAGCCGGCCAGCGCGTCGTGGTGTCCTCGCAATTCCTGATCGACTCGGAGGCGAGTCTCAAGGGCGTCGAGGCGCGACTGAACGCCGTACCGGCTGCGGGCGTCGCAGCACCCGCGATGGCTTCGCCATCGACGTCAACGCCTCCGACCAGCGCGACTTCGCCCAGGCATGTGGGCGAAGGCAAGGTGGAAAGCATCACCGCGGACACGATGACCTTCTCGCACGGACCGATCCCGACGATGAAGTGGGGCGCGATGACCATGGACTTCAAGCTGCCACCCGGCGGTGCACCGGCCAACGTGAGGGCTGGCGATCGCGCTAGCTTCGAATTCTTCATCGACAAGGATGATCTGCCGCAGCTCACCCGCGTGACGCCGGCCGCACCCGGCACCGCGCCCGCCACACCGGCCAAGCCAGGGGGCAAGCCATGATCGCCAGGCTCATCCGCTGGTCCATCGCCAACCGGTTCCTCGTTCTGCTGGCCACGCTGATGCTCAGCGCCTGGGGCGTGTACTCGGTTCTGCGCACGCCGCTGGATGCACTGCCCGACCTCTCGGACGTCCAGGTCATCATCCGTACCACCTACCCGGGCCAGGCGCCGCGCATCGTCGAGAACCAGATCACCTATCCGCTCACGACCACCATGCTGTCGGTGCCGGGTGCGAAGACGGTGCGCGGTTACTCGTTCTTCGGCGATTCCTTCGTCTACGTGCTCTTCGAGGACGGGACCGACCTGTACTGGGCACGCTCGCGGGTGCTGGAGTACCTGAACCAGGTGCAGTCGCGCCTGCCCGCCGGTGCCAAGGCTTCGCTCGGGCCCGACGCCACCGGTGTCGGCTGGATCTACCAGTACGCGCTGGTCGACCGCGGCGGCACGCAGGACGCCTCGCAGCTGCGCGCCCTGCAGGACTGGTTCCTCAAGTACGAGCTGAAGACCGTGCCTAACGTTGCCGAGGTCGCATCGATCGGTGGCATGGTGCGCCAGTACCAGGTCGTGCTCGATCCCGACAAGCTGGCCGCCTACCGGATTCCGCACACGCAGGTCGTCGACGCCATCCAGAAGGCCAACCAGGAAACCGGCGGCTCGGTGCTCGAGCTCGGCGAGGCCGAGTACATGGTGCGGGCCTCGGGCTACCTGCAGGGCCTGGAGGATTTCCGCAAGATCCCCTTGATGACGACCGATGCCGGTGTGTCCGTGCGCCTGGGCGACGTGGCCCGCATCCAGGTCGGCCCGGAGATGCGCCGCGGCATCGGCGAGCTCGACGGCGAAGGCGAAGCCGTCGGCGGCGTGATCGTGATGCGCTCGGGCAAGAACGCGCTGGAGACCATCACCGCCGTCAAAGAAAAGCTCCAGACCCTGCAGGCCAGCCTGCCCAAGGGAGTGGAGATCGTGCCGACCTACGACCGGTCCAACCTGATCGAACGAGCGGTGCGCAACCTCGGCTTCAAACTGCTCGAGGAATTCCTCGTGGTGGCGGTCGTGTGTTTCATCTTCCTGTTCCACCTGCGCTCCGCCTTTGTCGCGATCGTCTCGCTGCCGATCGGCATCCTGGCGGCCTTCATCGTGATGCGCTACCAGGGTGTCAATGCCAACATCATGTCGCTGGGCGGCATTGCGATCGCCATTGGCGCGATGGTCGACGCGGCGGTGGTGATGATCGAGAACGCCCACAAGCACATCGAGAAGTGGAACCACGACCACCCCGGCCAGAGCCTGCGCGGCGAGAGCCACTGGCGTGTCGTGGCCGACTCGGCGGCCGAAGTCGGGCCCGCCCTGTTCTTCTCGCTGCTCATCATCACGCTGTCGTTCGTTCCTGTCTTCACGCTCGAAGCCCAGGAAGGACGCATGTTCTCTCCGCTCGCCTTCACCAAGACCTATGCCATGGCGGCAGCCGCCGGGCTGGCGGTGACGCTGATCCCGGTGCTGATGGGCTACCTGATCCGCGGCAGGATTCCCGACGAGAAGACCAACCCGCTCAACCGGCTGCTGATCGCGGTCTACCGGCCGCTGCTGAACGCGGTGCTGCGCTGGCCCAAACTGACGCTGGTGGGCGCCGTGGTCGTGCTCGTTCTGAGCCTGTGGCCGCTGCAGCACATCGGCGGGGAGTTCATGCCGCGCCTGGACGAGGGCGACCTGCTCTACATGCCGTCAGCGCTGCCAGGCCTGTCGGCAGGCAAGGCCGGCGAGTTGCTGCAGCAGACCGACCGCCTGATCAAGACGGTCCCGGAAGTGGCCAGCGTCTACGGCAAGGCCGGGCGCGCAGAGTCGGCCACCGACCCGGCCCCGATGGAGATGTTCGAAACGACCATTCAGTTCAAGCCACCTGAACAGTGGCGCGCCGGCATGACACAGGACAAGCTGGTCGAGGAGTTGGACCGCATCGTCAAGGTGCCGGGTCTTACCAACATCTGGGTGCCGCCGATCCGCAACCGCATCGACATGCTGGCCACCGGGATCAAGAGCCCGGTGGGCGTGAAAGTGGCGGGCACCGACTTGGTCACCATCGACCGTATCACCGGCGAGATCGAACGCGTGCTCAAGGACGTGCCGGGCGTCTCCAGCGCGTTGGCCGAACGCCTGACCGGTGGTCGCTACGTGGATGTGAACATCCAGCGCGACGCGGCGGCGCGTTTCGGCATGAACATCGCCGATGTGCAGTCGGTCATCGCCTCGGCCGTGGGCGGCGAGAACGTGGGCGAAACAGTGGAAGGCCTGCAGCGCTTTCCGATCAATGTGCGCTACCCCCGCGAGATCCGCGATTCGCTGGAGCGGCTGCGGAGCCTGCCGATCGTCACCGAGCGCGGCGCGCGGTTGGTGCTCTCGGACGTGGCGGACATCCGTGTCACCGACGGGCCGCCGATGCTGCGCAGCGAGAACGCACGGCTGTCCGGCTGGGTCTACGTGGACATTCGGGGGCGGGACCTGCGCTCGGCGGTACAGGATATGCAGCGCGTCGTTGCGAAAGAGGTGAAGCTGCCGCCGGGCTATGCGGTGTCCTGGTCCGGCCAGTTCGAATTCCTGGAGCGTGCCACGGCGAAGCTGAAGGTGGTGGTGCCGTTCACCCTACTGATCATCTTCGTGCTGCTGTACCTGACCTTCAAGCGCATGGACGAAGCGCTGCTGATCATGGCCGCGTTGCCGTTCGCCCTGGTCGGCGGTATCTGGCTGCTCTACCTGCTTAGCTACAACCTGTCCGTCGCGGGGGCGGTCGGGTTCATCGCGCTGGCCGGTGTGTCCGCAGAGTTCGGCGTGATCATGCTGCTGTACCTCAAGCACGCCTGGGACGACCGGGTCGACGAGGGCAAGACAAGCACCGACGACCTGCTGGAGGCGATCCGCGAGGGTGCCGTGCTGCGCGTGCGGCCCAAGGCCATGACGGTGGCCGTCATCCTGGCGGGCCTGTTCCCGATCATGTGGGGGACTGGCACCGGCTCTGAGGTGATGCAGCGCATCGCCGCACCGATGGTGGGCGGGATGATCACGGCTCCGTTGCTGTCGATGTTCGTCATCCCGGCGGCGTACCTGTTGATGCGCCGGCCGCGCAAGCCGCGTGACGAGCATGCACCTCGCCGAGCGTTCTGGAGAAGAGGCCATGGCCCGACCTGAATGCCTGCAGCAACAATGCACACCTCTCGGCGTCGCGCTGCTGCTGTATCTGTGCCTGGCCTTGTTCGGCACGGCGGCACTCGCCTCGACGCCTGCGTCGCAGGAGGAGGGATGGGTGGAGCGCTCGATCGTTTCGGTCGCGACGGCGCCGGTCGCGTTTGCAGCCATGGACGAGACGTCAATGCCAGTGGCCATGGATGCCATGCCCTGCGCGCTGTGCTACAGCGCCCCGGCGCCATCTCTGCACGAGGTCGGTGGTGAATGTCGCGAACATGAGGCAATGGCGTGGCCGGTGCATGTTTCGCCGGTACCTGAGGCGACTTATTTCGACCCTGGAGGTCGGCACGTACGGTTGCCGGTGCGCATCCTGTACTGCCGTTGGCTGGATTGATCGGCGACAGCGAGCGTCACAGCTCGCATTTGTTTCCATCCATCAATTCCAGGAGTTCATCATGAAAAAGTCATTCCTCATTCTCGTCAGCGCCTTGACCTTGGGTGCCGCCTTGCCCGCTCTGGCAGGCCCCGATTTCCAGGTCATCGAGAAAGCGCGCAAGGCCCAGCAGGTCGCTGCCGCCGAGCGCCGCGCCGACATGCTCTCCGGCAAAGGCTCGCCGAACTGCCCGCCGCCGCCCCTCGTGCTTCCGCTGGACCACGGCCCGCGCGCACTGACCACGCCGGGAGAAAATCGATGGCGCAAGGCACGGTACGAAGCACAGTTGAAGGCGTGCAAGAACGTGCCGTCGTAGTGCTTTGAGCGCACGGCGCAGACCCGCGTCTTCCGGGCGCCCAAGCGCAAGCGCTGTTGGTCGAAGCCTAATGCGTCTTCGTGGGTCTCAGCTCAACGGGGCCCTTCGCGAGTAACACATTGCCGACCATCAGCGCATTACAGCCAGCCTTCCGGTGCGAATTCGCTGGTGAGCAGCAACCAGATCTTTTGCCAGAATTCCGACTCGGGTTCGTCCGGATGAATGGGCCCCTCGCCGCCGGCCGGTGTGATCCATTCGAGCGCCTGTCCTTCGGACAGCCGTAGTTGATGCGCCGCCTGCATTTTGGACAATGCAGCCAGACGAGCAGCATCTTCGGCAACTTGCGCAACATGGATCGCCAACGCGCTTTCGGTGTTGATGCGATCGGAGCGGGGGTCGAAATTCATTGAGCCGACGAACAACTCCTTTCTGTCGATCACCAGCGATTTGGTATGCAGTCCCCCCACAGATAGTCCAAAGAGCTTGCGCTGCTCTTCGCGCCCGGCGCGCTGCGGGCTCAACTCAAACAGCGCAACTCCGGCCGTCAGGAGCGCTGGTCTATAGCGCCGATAGGCCCCGTGCACGAGCGGCTGATCGGTTGAAGCGAGTGAGTTGGTCAACACGCTGACCTTGACACCCCGGCGAGCTGCTTCGGCGAGGAGGTCCACGCCGGCGCGTCCCGGAATGAAATAGGGGGAGGTAAGCAATATCTCCCCTGATGCGGCACGGATGTGCTCCAAAGCGTTGAGCCTCACGAGGTTGGAACCATGCTCTTGTCTTCCCTGGGTCTGCGATGCGGAAAGCGCCTTGCCAGGCAGGTCCGCGTAGGATTCCCCGTCACCCCACGCCAGATGCACACGGCCGCCAGCGAACTCCTTCGCCACCGATGAGCGGCCCAGCGCGTCGGGTGCATCGGCACCCGCCTGCGCTAGCGCCGGGGCCGATGCTGACAGGGTCAGCGTCTCGAAGCGATCGCGCAGCGCGTGTGCGGGTGCCGACCGTGCGGCGACGTATTCGATGGGCACAGTGGCAGCGCTGCTCCAGTAGAGGTCGAACTGGCGAGACATGTCACCGACGACTTTTCCTGCAGCCAGCACGTCCAGGTCGATGAAGTTGCCCGCGTCATTGCGCGTGAAGTATTCGTCGCCAATGTTGCGCCCCCCGGTGATCGCCCAGGCCGCATCGGCGACGAACAACTTGTTGTGCATCCGATGATTCAAGCGCCCAAAGAAGAATGGCGATGCCGCGAATCGAGCGAACACGCCGCCCGCCCTCAATGCGAACGGGTTGAAAAGCCGCACCTCGACGCGCTCGTGCGCGGCCAGGCAAGCCAGCAGTTCGTCCTGACCCTGTGTGTACAGATCGTCGATCAGCAGGCGCACTCGAACCCCCCGCGCTGCGGCATCTCGCAAGGCCCGCATCATCTCGCGACCCGTGGAGTCGGATTGAAAGATGAAGTACTGCAGATCTAACGACCGCGTGGCCAACCGCGCAAGCTCAAGGCGTGCCTGAAGCGCGTCCGATCCAGAGGGCAGCAAACGAAAGCCACTGGCTCCTTGCGCCGCGCGTGATGCTTCTAAGACTTTGGACAGCGGTGCGTCTGCCGGGGCGGCAAGTGTGTGAGTGGGCGACGAAGGAGGCGACGGGGGCAACCCGAGGCAGCCGGACAAGGCGAGCAAGGTACTCGCCATCGCAACGCACCAAAGGGGAGTCAGTCTGTTCAAAATTTGTTGCTTCATGTCGAGCGGTTTTGTCGCACAGGCGAGGTTGCAGAGCGCGGCTATCGAGCAAGCCGAAGAATTTAAGCCGAGTTTCGGCAACCGCGGGCCGCGTTCAGTGAAAAGAAGCGCTACGTCTCCCGGATGCTGACTCCTCTCACTTTGACCCCAGCAAGATGATGATGCGCTGCGTCCCATAGGGTGCGAAGCAGTGCATCCAAGCGCTTGAGAGCATGAGAAGTCGATACCGCCGTTCAATCGCTCCGGACACGGGCACGACGGCAGATGAAGTATTTGTAATCCATCTGTGCGGCCATCGACGGATTGGATTTCTAGACTGACGACAGGGAGATCAACCGACGGCCTACCGAGAGCATCCGGGCTGTCATGGCTTTTTGGCCCGGCATGCACTCACACGGTCAAAGGAGAGTGTCATGTCGTCAAAACGTATAGGTTCAGCGCTCGTCATGGTCGTAAGCGCAGTTGTTCTCACGCCCCCGACCTACGCGGAACCGTCCCACTTCGCGCCAACTGAGGCGGGTGTGGTTTACCACCCCGAGCATGCAGGGCCGGCCAAACCCCGAGCCCAGATCACCGCAGAACTCGAAGCCGCTCAGAAGCATCCGTTCTGGACATGGGCGAGTCGCTATGGCGCCCCATGGCCTGTCGCCAAGAGCGGTCCGGGAAAGACGCGCGATGAAGTTCGAAAAGAGACCCTTCAGGCGATGCGAGACGGCACCATTCCGTCCGGCGAAAGATAGTCGCGAGCGCACCTGCCGAGTAACGAGTGAGGAGGGCTGCTTCCTCAGCAGGTGCCCACATCGATTGCCTTGCTGGCTTGCTACGAGCCCGGAGAGTGACGCGGCGGGACTGCGCAACGCGAGGTTGCACGCGTGCGCTATGGACTGCAGCAGTCTTGCTGCGCTTGGATTGGTGGGCATTTCGCCGAGCCGAACGAGCAGAACACACAGCAGTCGCCGGATTTCGGACGAAGCAAGATCTTGCAGTTCTCGCACTCGTAGAAGAACTGGCAGGCATCCACAGGCATCTCCTCACGCTTCGCGTGGCCGCAGTGTGGGCATGTCAGCACGGATTCGAAACTAACTTCGCCGTGCAAGCCTTGTCCGCGCGTCATCGGTGCGCCCTCCCAACCTCGCAGCCATTCCCACCGCATCTCCTATGCGTTGGCGACAGAAGATCCCATAGCGATACGCCAACCATCGAGGCCAGCCCAGCGTACAGCAACTCGGCGGTCCACCATCGACCGAAGAAAAGCAGCATGGCCGCGAGCACCATCGCCGGACCGATCATGCCCATCAGGCCGCGATGCCACTGACGATGGCGATACCAGCCGACGGCGTTGGCCACCAGGGCAACGCCGGCGAACAGTGGCAGCAAGGTTGTGAGAAACAGGCCTTCGTAGCCGCTGAAGATGCCAAGGCCTGCCGCAGCTCCCAGGCTTGCCAGGGCTGGGAAACATGCCGGGCATGCCGCGGCCGAGACAATGCTGCCCAAGGCTCCAGCCTTGTCGGCCACCCGAGCGATCCATTCCATTGACTGCCTCCATGTCTTTCGAAAAGCCCACAATACTTCCGTAGTTAGGTACGGAGTCAAGCGACATGGATCAACTCAGCATCGGCGCATTCGCGCAGGCCGCAGGAGTCAACGTGGAGACCATTCGGTTCTACCAACGCAGGGGATTGCTGCCGCGGCCGGACCGGCAGTACGGCAGCATCCGGCGATATGGCCAAAAAGATGTGGAGAGAGTTCGATTCGTGAAGTCTGCTCAGTGCCTGGGCTTCAGCCTCGACGAGGTGGCCGGATTACTGACGCTGGAAGATGGCACCCATTGCGGCGATGCTCGCCAACTCGGGGAGCAAAGACTTGCAGAGGTGCGCGCCAAGCTGACGGACCTACATCGAATTGAATCGGCCTTGTCGACGTTGGTTGACGACTGCCGAGTGAGTAGCGACCGCGTGTCCTGCCCATTGATTGCTGCTCTGCAAGCGTAACCACCGCGCAACCGCGGGTGGGCCTTGCAATTCTCCAATGATTCAATTATTGTTGAATCATGGAAGAGAAAAATGTCATTCAAGCCTTGGCCGCCCTGGCCCAGCCCGTTCGCCTTCAGGTCTTTCGGGCGCTTGTCGTTGCGGGTCCTGCCGGACTCACGCCTGGCGTACTGGCGGAGCAGCTCAGCGTGCCGTCGACCAGCCTCTCGTTCCATCTCAAGGAGCTGACGCACGCCAATCTGGTCAGCCAGGAGCGTGACGGTCGAAACCTGATCTATCGCGCGGTGTTCGAGCAGATGAATGCTTTGCTCGGCTACCTCACAGAGAACTGCTGTCAGGGCGAGGCATGCCTCGCCGACGGCGCCACTGCGTGCGACTGCTGAAGGAGAAACCCATGAAGCGCTTCCACGTCCACCTGCACGTCGATGACCTCGCCAAGAGCATCGCTTTCTATTCCAACCTGTTCGCGTCGCCGCCTGCACGTGTAGAGGCTGACTATGCGAAATGGATGCTCGACGATCCACGCGTCAACTTCGCGATCTCAACGGTCGGGCATGGCAAAGGCATCGACCACCTCGGCATTCAGGCTGAAGATGACGCGGAACTGGCCGAGCTGAAGGCGCGCGGCCAAGCCGCCGACCGCACCCTGCTCGACGAGGGTGAGACCGTGTGCTGCTACGCGCGCAGCGAGAAGCACTGGGTCACCGATCCGCAGGGGATCGCATGGGAACACTTCCAGACCTTGGACGGCGCGGTGCCGGTCTACGGTCAATCCAAGTCCACCGCCAAGGCCGAGTCCGCTTGCTGCGCGCCTGGTGCTGCCCGAGGCATCCCGGTCAACGTGTCAGTCAGAGGCACGGGCGCCTGCTGCTGAGAGCTGCGCCATGCTCCAGGAACCTTCCGATTCGCTGGTCAGATCGCTGTTCGTTCGCGCAGAGGCCGCGTCTCTCGCGCCGGTGCAGTCCCTTCTTCGGGATGCCGGCCTCCCCGAAACCGATCTTCGAGAAGAGCATATGGAAGCCTTCTTCGTGAGCCGCGCGGGAGACGAAGGGATTCTTGCCTGTGTCGGTCTGGAACGGTTCGGCGACACCGCCTTGCTTCGCTCTCTTGCGGTTCGCGCCGATGCACGCGGCCATGGCGTGGGCGATCAGGCCCTGAAGACCATGGAAGCCTTCGCTGCGTCGAAGGGTGTGAATCGCCTCTGCATCCTCACCACCACGGCAGAACCTTTCTTCGAAGCCCGAGGCTTCGAGCGATGCGACCGCACGGCGCTGCCGGCCTCCGTGCAGGCCAGCAGCGAATTCAAGAGCCTGTGCCCGGCCTCGGCCGTGTGCATGTTCAAAGAGATCAACCCCACCTCCTCTATCGAGAAACATCGTCATGGCTGACAAGACCTACAACGTGCTGTTCATCTGCACTGGAAACTCTGCGCGCTCCATCCTGGCCGAGGGCCTGCTGAACCATCTGGGCGAAGGGCGATTCAAGGCCTACTCGGCGGGCAGCCATCCCACGGGCAAGGTCAACGCCTATGCGTTGCTCACGCTGGAAAAGATGCACCTTCCTACCACTGGCTATCGCAGCAAGAACTGGGACGAGTTCGCGAAGTCGGATGCGCCGGCGATGGATTTCGTTCTGACCGTCTGCGACAAGGCTGCGGGCGAGGTCTGCCCGGTGTGGCCGGGTCAACCGATGACGGCGCACTGGGGCGTTGCCGACCCCGCGGCCTTTGAGGTGTCGGACGAAGCCACCGAACGTCAGTTCATGGACACGGCTCTCACGCTGAAGCGCCGGATCGAGTTGATGCTGGCTTTGCCTCTGGCTCGGCTCGACTCGATGGCCATCCAGCGCGAGATCCGCGACATCGGCAAGGTTCAAAAGGCCACGCAATGACGCTCAACGTACTCATCCTCTGCACCCACAATTCGGCCCGCAGCGTGCTGTCCGAAGGCATGCTCAACCACTGGGCCCAGAAGCTCGGTAAGGACGTGAAGGCGTTCAGCGCCGGCAGCGCGCCCAGCGGAAAGATCAACCCGTTCGCCATCGACGTGCTGCAGGCCGCCGGCGTGAACACCGAGGGCTTTCGCAGCAAGAGCTGGGACGAGTTCTCCACGCCGGTCATGCATGTGGTAATCACGGTCTGCGACAGCGCGGCGCAGGAAACCTGCCCGTACTGGCCTGGCACGCGTGTCAAAGTGCATTGGGGATATCCGGACCCATCGAATACCGAGGGTGGCGATGCCGCCAAACGACAGGCCTTCGAGCTCACGCGTCAGGCGATCTCCTATCGCATGCTGCAGCTGCTCGCTCTCGAAAACCCGGAAGCAATGAGCGACGCCGAGCTGCAAGAGCGGCTGACGCGCATCTCCGCGAACTGACACCATGAGCGCTGTCATTGAAAGTCCGCGCGTCAGCGCGGCCCCCATGAGCGTGTTCGAGCGCTACCTGACGGTGTGGGTGTTTCTCTGCATCGTCGTCGGCATTGCGCTCGGGCAACTGTTCCCGGCTGCCTTCCAGGCGGTGGGCCGTCTCGAGGTCGCCAAGGTCAACATCCCCGTGGGCGTACTGATCTGGGTGATGATCATCCCGATGCTGCTGCGCGTCGACTTCGCAGCCCTCGCGCAGGTGAAGAACCATTGGCGCGGCATCGGCGTGACGTTGTTCATTAACTGGGCGGTGAAGCCGTTCTCCATGGCCTTCCTCGCCTGGCTTTTCGTGCGCCATGTGTTCGCCGGCTCGCTGCCGGCCGACCAGCTCGACAGCTACGTGGCTGGGTTGATCCTGCTGGCGGCCGCGCCCTGCACGGCAATGGTCTTCGTATGGAGCCGCTTGACTGGCGGTGACCCCGTCTTCACGCTGTCACAGGTCGCTTTGAACGACGCCATCATGGTGTTCGCCTTCGCGCCCATCGTCGGCCTGCTGCTGGGCCTGTCGGCCATCACGGTGCCTTGGGACACGCTGATCACCTCCGTAGCGCTCTACATCGTGCTGCCGGTGATCTTCGCGCAGGTGCTTCGCAAGCAACTGCTCAAGGGCGGGCCCGCGGCCTTCGAGCGAGCCATGCATCGAATCGGGCCATGGTCGATTGCCGCGCTGCTGCTGACGCTCGTGCTGCTGTTCGCATTCCAGGGAGAGGCCATCATTAAGCAGCCATTGGTGATCGCGATGCTCGCGGTGCCGATCCTGATCCAGGTGGTGCTGAATTCCGGCCTGGCCTACTGGCTCAACCGCAAGCTCGGCGAGAAACACAACATCGCGTGCCCATCCGCGTTGATCGGCGCCTCCAACTTCTTCGAGCTAGCGGTGGCCGCCGCCATCAGCCTGTTCGGCTTCCACTCTGGCGCGGCGCTGGCCACTGTGGTCGGCGTGCTGATCGAGGTGCCGATCATGCTGGCTGTGGTGAAGGTGGTGAATTCGTCACGAGGTTGGTATGAGTCGTGAGCTTCCGAACGTAGATCCCGAGTTGTTTGAGAAGGCGGATCTGGATCTGCTGCTGCCGACGCAGCGTGCGACGCACGCTCCGCGCATCCTGTTGCTCTACGGCTCGGTTCGCGAGCGCTCCTACAGTCGCTTGCTGACCGAGGAGGCCGCACGGCTTCTTCGCGCGCTCGGTGCCGAGACGCGAATCTTCGATCCGCGAGGTCTGCCACTGCCGGACGCCGAGCCCGAAGACCATCCGAAGGTGCAGGAGCTGCGCGATCTCGCGCAGTGGGCCGAGGGCATGGTGTGGACCTCGCCCGAACGCCACGGCGCCATGACCGGCATCATGAAGGCGCAGATCGACTGGATACCGCTGGCCCTCGGCTCGGTGCGGCCCACGCAGGGCAAGACGCTCGCGGTGATGGAAGTGTCGGGCGGCTCGCAGTCCTTCAACGCGGTGAACCAACTGCGCGTGCTCGGCCGCTGGATGCGCATGATCACGATCCCCAACCAGTCGTCGGTGGCCAAGGCTTTTCTCGAGTTCGACGAGGCTGGCCGGATGAAGCCCTCGCCCTACTACGAGCGCGTGGTCGACGTGATGGAAGAGCTGGTGAAGTTCACGCTGCTCACGCGCGACTGCGCGGACTATCTCGTGGATCGCTACAGCGAGCGGCGTGAAAGCGCCGAGGCATTGTCGAAGCGGGTCAACCTGCGCAGCATCTGAGCGAGGCGAACCCAGGGTGCCAAGCAAGACCACGACGACGGTGATGCTGGGTGTGGCTCAGACCCTGGCGTGGGCCTCGTCGTATTACCTCCCCGCGGTGCTGGCTGGTGCCATCGGCAAGGACATCGGCATTTCCACGTCCACGGTCTTCGGTGCTTTCTCGGTGGCACTGCTCGTTGCCGCCTGCATTGGCCCCTACGCCGGCCGGCTCATAGACCGCTTGGGCGGACGCCCAGTGCTCATCGCCAGCAACGTGGTGTTTGCCGCGGGGTTGGCAGCGCTGAGCCAGGCCACGCATCCCACCCATGTATTCGCCGCTTGGGCGTTGATGGGCCTTGCCATGGGCAGCGGGCTCTACGAGGCTGCGTTCGCCACCGTGGTACGCCTGCACGGCCAGGATGCGCGACGAGCCATCACCGGCATCACGCTGTTCGCAGGCTTTGCGAGCACCGTGGGGTGGCCGCTGTCCGCGTATCTGGAAAGCACCGTGGGCTGGCGCGGGGCGTGTCTTGCATGGGCGGCATTGCATCTGGTGGTCGGCCTTCCGCTCAATGTGCTGCTGCCACGCGTTGCCCGGACCGAGCAGGCTTCGAAGGACGCAACTGTCGCTAGCAAGAGCTATGGCGCTGGTCTTGCGTCAGCGCAGCAGCGCCGCGCCGCTTGCCTGATGGCCTACGTCTTTGCCGTCACCTGGTTCATCAGTACGGCAATGGCCGCGCATCTGCCAGAACTGTTGCTCGCCAGTGGTGCCACGCTGGCTGCGGCAGTTGGCATCGCCGCCTTGGTCGGCCCAGCTCAGGTGGCGGGACGAGTGATCGAGTTCACTTTTCTCAAGCGCGCGCATCCGCTTTTGTCGGCCCGGTTGGCCACGCTGGCTCACCCGCTGGGCGCTCTCTTCCTCGGCCTGCTCGGCACTTCGGCCGCCGGTGCCTTCGCAGTGCTGCACGGCTTGGGAAATGGCATCCTCACCATCGCTATCGGGACCCTTCCACTGCTGATCTTTGGTGCCGAGGGCTACGGGCAGCGCCAGGGATTCCTGATGGTGCCGGCGCGTATCGTGCAGGCGGGCGCGCCGTTCCTGTTCGGTATGACTGTGGAACGATGGGGAGATGGCGCGTTGTGGTTCTCCGCCGTGCTCGGCCTTTCCGCGTGCCTTGCGTTGACTGCCATGACAGTCGACATGAAAGCGTCTGCTCGGGGCTGAGAATTCGATCAGACTGGCCCAAGCGCCTCCAATCAAGATGTCTTGCGCAGCAGTCGCAGCCCATTGAAGACCACGACAAGGCTTCCTCCCATGTCGGCAAAAACGGCCATCCATAGCGTCGCCTGCCCGGTGATCGCGAGCGTCAGGAACACCACCTTGATGCCGAGCGCAAAGGCGATGTTCTGCCAAAGCACGGCCTTGGTTGCCTGCGACAGCCGCACGAATTCGGCCAGCTTGCGCGGATCGTCATCCATCAGGGCGACGTCCGCGGTTTCAATGGCCGTGTCCGTGCCAGCAGCACCCATGGCGAAGCCGATGCTGGACTTCGCAAGCGCCGGCGCGTCGTTGATGCCATCCCCGACCATGCCCACCACCGTCTTGCCGGCGGCCAGCGTCTCGATGGCCTTGAGCTTGTCTTCCGGCAGCAACTCGCTGCGAACGTCGTCGATGCCGACCTGCCGTGCGATAGCTTCGGCCGTATGGCGGTTGTCGCCGGTGAGCATCACTGGCCGGATGCCCAGCCGCTTCAGTTGCGCCACAGCCTCAGCGCTCTCGGGACGGACCTGATCGGCAATGGCGAAGATGCCTACCGCCGTTCGATCCCGCACCAGCACGACAACGGTCTTGCCTTCTTCCTCCAGCGCATCCAGCTTCGCTTCGAGTTCGGGTGTGCAAGCGCCCGACTCTTCCAACAATCGATGGTTGCCCAACCGATAGCGCATGTTGGCAATGACGCCTTCGATGCCTCGGCCTTGCAATGCGGCGAAGCCCGCAACCTCCGCGCGGGCGGCTCCGCCGATGCTCCGCCCAGCGATCGCCTTTGACACGGGGTGGTCACTTCGAGCCGCCAGCGCGCCCGCCAGTTGAAGAACCTCCTCCTCAGTGCCTTGCAAGGCAATGACATCGGTCACCGCAGGCTTGCCCTGCGTCAGCGTTCCGGTTTTGTCGAGTGCAAGGACGCTCAGTCTGTGGCCTTGTTCGAGGTACAGCCCGCCCTTGATGAGGATGCCGCGACGGGCGGCGGCGGTCAGCCCCGACACCACGGAGATCGGGGTCGACAACACCAGCGCACACGGGCAGGCAATCACCAGCAGCACCAGCGCGCGGTAGATCCATGTGAACCAATCCGCACCGTTCGCCAGCGGAGGCACCACGGCGACCGCGATGGCGACGGCAAACACCGCCGGTGTGTAGTACCTGGCAAAGGCATCCACGAAACGTTGCGTGGGTGCGCGCGTGCTCTGGGCCTCCTGAACCGCTCGGATGATCCGGGCCAGCGTCGAATCGTTGGCCTCGGCGGTGACGCGACACTGCAGTTCGCCGTTCTGGTTGATGGTGCCGGCAAACAGCGGGTCTGCGGCCTCCTTGTCGACCGGCACGCTTTCGCCAGTGATGGCGGCCTGGTCGACGGCTGAAGAGCCCGAGACGACCGTGCCATCCAACGCAATGCGCTCGCCCGGGCGAATGCGAACCAGCGCGCCAGTCCTGACCGTCGCGGCAGGCACTTCTCGCCACTCGCTTCCGACCTGCACCGTGGCTGTTTCTGGGGCCATGGACATCAGGCCCTCGACGGCGCGCCGCGCACGATCGAGCGATTTGTCCTCGATCATTTCCGCGATGGCGAAGAGCACCATGACCATGGCCGCCTCGGGCCACTGGCCCAGAACGGCGGCGCCAGTGACGGCCACCGACATCAAGGCATTGATATTCAGATTGAAGCGGCGCAGAGCCAGCAAACCCTTGCGGTAGGTCGGCAGGCCGGCCAGGCCGATGGCAGCAATCGCCAGTGCAATCGCGCCGACCGAGTGATCGCCAAAGGCCAGCGCGACGCCCTCGGCCGCCAGCGCGAGCACGCCGCCGACGATGAGCTTCCAGTGGCTTTCCTTTGCGGGCAGCGCCCGAGCCGGAGCCAGTGCGGCCTGCTCGACGGCAACGTCGGCCGCAGGCGCCTCGGGTTGGCTGTCGGCTTGCGGCGCCGCAGGCGGTGCGTTGACCGTCCGGATGGCAATCGACCCCAGCCCTCGGCCGCGGGCTTGCGCGCTCGGCGCGCCGCTCAGGCGGACCTCAAAACCGGAGCGCGCTGCCGCCGTAACGAGTTCGCTGTCGGGGACGGTCTGGTGCTCGATGCGCACCAGCCTGCGGATGTAGTCAGGCGAAATCTCGCTAACGCCAGAGATGCGGCGCAGCTCTTTTTCGACCATGCCGAATTCGGCAGCACAGCACATGCTGGGCACCGCCAGCAAAGTGGTTGTCTTCGTGCGCGCGACCGGTGCGACGGCCACGGCCGCCTCCGTCTGGCACCCGGCGGGGCCACAGCAATCCCCACCTTCAGTGATCAAGGTCTCTTTCATGGCGTCATTACAAACCCTGGAGCCGCTACAGAGTCAACCGACGAGGAAAAGCCCATGGAGGGCCCGATCCGCTACAAACGCAGCATGAGCACCTTCTTTCACCGCGGCGTCGGCGCTGCTCTTGGCGCCGCAGCACTCTTTGGCGCTGGCACACCTTTCGCGAAACTGCTGCTGGCGCACGCCAGCCCTTGGTTGCTCGCCGGCGTGCTCTACCTGGGATCGGGTGTCGGGCTGCTGATCTGGCGGCTTGCATCGCGCGCGCCAGCCGTGCGGCTTGAGCGCGCCGAAGCGGGCTGGCTTGCCGGTGCCGTGATCGCAGGCGGCATGCTGGGGCCGTTGCTGCTCATGACGGGCCTCGCCGGCATGGCGGCCGCCGATGCCTCTCTGCTGCTCAACGCCGAGGGGGTGCTGACCGCATTGATCGCCTGGTTCGCCTTCAAGGAGAACTTTGATCGCCGCATTGCCCTGGGCATGCTAGCCATCGTCGCCGGAGCCATGGTCCTCAGTTGGCCCAGCGAAGCGCGTGCTGGCGCCCTGTGGCCGTCGCTGGCCGTGCTCGGTGCCTGCCTTGCCTGGGCCTTGGACAACAACCTGACGCGCAAGGTGTCAGTGACCGACGCCTCTTTCATCGCCATGACCAAAGGACTGGTGGCGGGTGCTACCAACCTTGCGCTCGCGGTGGCCACCGGGGCCAGTTGGCCTTCTGCCACCGTTCTGGCGGGCGCTGGCGTCCTGGGCCTGCTGAGCTATGGCACGAGCCTGGTCCTGTTCGTGATCGCACTGCGACATCTCGGCACCGCGCGGACCGGTGCGTATTTCTCGGTGGCGCCGTTCTTCGGCGCCGTTGTGGCGATCGGGCTTCTGGGCGAGCCATTCACCCTTCAACTCGCGTTGGCCGGCGTGCTGATGGCGATTGGCGTCTGGCTTCATCTGACCGAAAGCCATGGGCACCTGCATGTGCATGAGCCGTTGGAACACGCCCATGAGCACGAGCACGATGCGCACCACCAGCACACGCATGCCGACGGCACACCGGCTGCGGCGAAGCACACGCACTGGCATCGGCATGAACCCGTGGCGCACGCCCATTCGCACTACCCCGATGTTCATCATCGGCACACGCACTGAGAGAGGCTGATGCTGCGGCGACGAGAGCCTAAATGTGCAGGGGCGTTGCTACCTGTTACCCCTTCATCGCAACAACCCTATTGGCAACGGTCCTCGGACGCCCATTGCTAAACTCCGGCCGCCATGCGCTGCATCCTGCTTTTCTTGCTGATTGCACTTCTGCCGTTTCACTCGGCCTGGAGTGCAGCGGCCGCATTCTGCGAGCACGAAGACGCAGGTGCATCTGCGCATTTCGGCCATCACGAAGGCCATCACCCGCATGCCTCGCAGAGTCACGCTGCGGACGAGGTGTCGTCCGCGGCCGACGAAGGCACGGCCAACGCCGGTAACGGGGACCACCATCATTTTCTGGGCGCCAATCCTGTGCCCTCCATGCCCAAGTTGCCCGCCCCCATGTTCGCGGGCGGTCGAGAACCCGCGGAACGCACGGGTTTCTATCCCAGCACCCTGATCTCTGCGCTCGAACGCCCTCCCAAGAGCCTTGCCGAAGTCCTTCGGCGAGGTCAGTTCGAGTGCGCGTAGCCCTTTCTCGATAGAGCAGGAAAACCAACGCAGCCCGAGCCTCGCCGAATTCCTCCATTCAGTGTTCAGCGGAGAATTCGATGCGCAGGTTTTTGTTGCCGCTCATGGCGGCGGTTCTCGTGGTGCGCGTGGCGTCAGCCCAAGGCACGTCACCCCCTTCCAATTCATTGCCCCCCACGGCGATACCCGGCACGCCCGAGTCTTCGTCGCTGTCGGTACGCCAAGCCGTGGAGTTGGCCTTGGCACACAACCCCGAGCTGGCTGCCGCCAGCACGGAAGTCGAAGCGACGGGCGGCGCCCGCCTCCAGGCACAGGCACGGCCCAATCCCGAGGTCGCGTTCCTGCTGGAGGACACGCGGCGCGAAACCCGCACGACCACGCTGCAGATCAACCAGCCGATCGAACTGGGCGGCAAGCGCGACGCTCGCATCGCAGCGGCCGACCGAGCGACGGACTTGGCGCGGTCCGATCTGGACGCACGTCGCCATGCGGTTCGCGCAGCGGTCGTCACGGCCTTCTTCGATCTGCTGGCCATCCAGGAACGCGCGCGCGTGGCCGAGGCGTCGCTCGCGCTGACGCAGCGCTCGTCGCGGGCGGCCGCACAGCGTGTGCAGGCCGGCAAGGTCTCTCCAGTCGAGGAAACCAAGGCACGCGTGGCCGAAGCCAGCGCGAGGATCGAACTGGCGCAGGTGCGCGGAGAAGAAGTCGGCGCACGCGCGCGCCTAAACAACGCCATGGGACAACCGCAGGGAAACCATACCCTTGACGGAACGCTGACCGATCTGCCTGCGCTGATGTCGGAAAGCACCTTGCGCGCACAGCTGAACAGCGCGCCCGCGCTTCGCCGCGCCGAACTGGAGGTCGAGCGACGCAAGGCCATGACGGCCCTTGAAAACGCTCGCCGGGTGTCTGACGTCACGGTCAGCCTGGGGGCCAAGCGTGACCAGGAGGTGGGCCGCAACCAGGCGGTCATCGGCCTCTCCATTCCGCTGCCCTTGTTCGACCGCAACCAGGGCAATGTGCTCGAGGCGCTGAAGCGCGAAGACAAGGCGCGCGACGAGCTGCTCGCGGCCAGGCTGCAAATCGAAAGCGAAGCGATCCAGGCGCGCGAGCGGCTGGCGGTATCGCGCGCTGAGGCGCAATCCCTGGCCGCCGATGTCCTGCCAGGCGCGCAGAGTGCCTTCGACGCGGCAACCAAGGGGTTCGAGCTGGGCAAGTTCAGCTTTCTGGAGGCCCTCGACGCCCAGCGCACCCTGCTGCAGGCGCGCACCCAGTATCTGCGCGCACTCGCCGAAGCACACCGCGCGAGCGCAGACCTCAACCGCATGCTCGGCGCCGACGGCCTGTCGGGCGCTCAATGAAACACGGAAGACTCCCATGAAATCCCCCGAACCCAAAAAGCAGCGTCTCGCCATCGGCGCGGTGGTGATCCTCACCGTCGTACTGGGTGCATTCATTCTTGGCAACAAGAAGACCACGTCCGGTGCCGACGAACACGGTCACGGCCACGAAGAAACCGCGGCCAGCGACCACAAGGATGAGCACAAAGACGAACACGGGCATGACAGCGGCAAAGCCAAAGAACCCGCAAAGGGTCCGCACGGCGGCAAACTGCTGAAGGACGGCGACTATGCCGTCGAGGTCACGATCTTCGAGACCGGCGTCGAACCCCAGTTCAGGCTCTATACCTATCTGGACGGCAAGCCGCTGGACCCGGCCCAAAGCCAAGTCCAGTTGACGCTCGAACGGCTGGGGCAGGCGCCTCAACCCTTCAGCTTCCGCAAGGAAGGCGACTACCTGCAAGGCGACTCCATCGTGTCGGAGCCGCATTCGTTCAAAGTCGACGTGAAGGCGGCGCACGCGGGCAAGACGCACCAGTTCGGCTACGAGCAGATCGAAGCCCGGGTGACCATGACCGATGCCCAGCTGAAATCGGCCGGCGTCGAACTCGCAACCGCAGGGCCCGCCAAGATCGGCACCACCCTCCGGCTCCTGGGCGAAGTCAAATACAACAGCGACCGCACGGTTCAGGTGGTTCCCCGGGTCGCAGGCCTGGTGGAAGAGGTCTTCGCGAGCGCCGGAGACAACGTGCGCAAAGGGCAGGTGCTCGCGGTACTGAGCAGCCAGGGGCTGTCCGACCAGCGGGCAGAACTGCTGGCTGCGCAGCGCCGCCTGGCCCTGGCGCGCACGACCTACGAGCGCGAACGCAAGCTGTGGGAAGAAAAGATCTCGCCCGAGCAGGACATGCTGCAAGCCCGCACGGCGATGGAGGAGTCCACCATTGCCGTCCAGAGCGCGCAGGGCAAGCTCTCGACGCTGGGCGGCACACCGGGCTCCGGCAGCCTGACCCGCTATGAGTTGCGCTCACCGATCGACGGGGTGGTCACCGAGAAGCGGCTGTCACTTGGCGAGACCGTCAAGGAAGACAGCGCGGTCTTCACTGTGTCCGATCTGAAGTCGGTCTGGGTGGAGGCGCCCGTGCCCACGCAGGAGTTGGGCAGCATCGCCACCGGACAGCCGGTCATCGTGCGGGCCAACGCCTTCGAGGCACAAGCCGAGGCCAAGATCAACTACATCAGTGCGCTGGTCGGCGAGCAGACGCGCAGCGCCATCGCGCGCATCACCCTGGCCAATCCCAAGGGCATCTGGCGCCCGGGCCTTCCGGTGTCGGTCGATGTGGTGATCGAAGAGAAGGACGTACCCGTCGCAGTCGCAGCTGAGGCCGTGCAGGACCTGCGCGACTGGAAGGTGGTGTTCGGCCGGTACGGCACGAGCCTCGAAGCCAGACCACTGGAACTGGGCCGTAGCGACGGCAAGCACATCGAGGTGCGCGAGGGCCTTCGCGCTGGCGAGCGCTACGCAGGCACGAACAGCTTCGTCGTCAAGGCCGAGTTGGGCAAGGCTGGCGCGAGCCACGACCACTGAACCGGGAGCCAACCATGAAACAGATCACTGCCGTCATCCGTCCCCACCGCCTCGAAGCCGTCGAAGCCGCGCTCCACGGGTTGCCGCATCTGCCGGGCTTCACGCTCTTCCCGTCGCAGGGTCATCCGCGTGGGCACGGTCAAGACCATCACTTCGCCAACGATGAATGGAAGCCGGACTCGCATCAGCAAACGGTGCTGATGGTGTTCTGCGCCGACGCCGATGCCCAAAGCATCGTCGAGGCCATCACGAAAGCGGCTCATACGGGACACCACGGCGACGGCATCGTCGGAGTGAGTGAACTCACCGATGTCGTGCGCATCCGCACGGGCGAACGCGGCGACGCCGCGCTCTGAGGCACGACACCATGTTCGAACGCATCATCCGCTTCGCCATCGACCAGCGATGGCTCGTCATGCTCGCCGTGCTGGGCATGGTCGGGCTCGGCATCTTCAGCTACCAGAAGCTGCCGATCGACGCCGTGCCCGACATCACCAACGTCCAGGTCCAGATCAACACCGAGGCACCCGGCTATTCGCCATTGGAGGCCGAGCAGCGCGTCACTTTCCCGATCGAGACCGCCATGGCCGGCCTGCCCAAGCTCGAGCAGACGCGCTCGATCTCGCGCTATGGCCTGTCGCAAGTGACGGTGATCTTCAAGGAAGGCACCGACATCTACTTCGCCCGGCAACTGGTCGGCGAACGCATCCAGGAAGCCAAGGGCAAACTGCCTGGCGGACTGACGCCGAGCCTGGGGCCGATCGCGACGGGCCTGGGCGAGATCTACATGTGGACGGTAGAGGCCGAGCCCGGCGCCCGAAAGCCCGATGGCAGTGCCTACACGCCCATGGACCTGCGCGAGATCCAGGACTGGGTAGTCAAGCCGCAGCTGCGCACCGTGCCCGGCGTGACCGAGATCAACACCATCGGCGGCTACGCCAAGGAGTTCCAGGTCGCGCCATTGCCAGACCGACTCGTGGCGCACGGCCTGGCGATCTCCGATCTCGTGACCGCACTGGAACGCAACAACGCCAACGTCGGCGCCGGCTACATCGAACGCCGCGGCGAGCAGCACCTGATCCGCTCGCCGGGCCAGGTCGGCACGGTCGAAGACATCGGCAACATCGTCGTTGCCACCGTCAAGGGCGTGCCGGTGCGCATCCGCGATGTCGCCGAGGTCGGCCTGGGCAAGGAACTTCGCACCGGCGCCGCAACAGAGAACGGCCAGGAAGTGGTGCTGGGCACTGTCTTCATGCTGATCGGCGAGAACAGCCGCGACGTGTCAAGCGCCGTCGACAAGCGCCTGGCGGCGATCAACACGAGCTTGCCCAAAGGCGTCATCGCAAAGACGGTCTATGACCGGACCGTTCTCGTCGACAAGGCGATCTCCACCGTCAAGAAGAACCTGATCGAAGGTGCGCTGCTGGTCATCGCGATCCTCTTCCTGTTTCTTGGCAACATTCGCGCCGCCATCATCACCGCGACGGTGATCCCACTGGCGATGCTGTTCACGTTCACCGGCATGGTGAGCAACAAGGTCAGCGCCAACCTGATGAGCCTGGGCGCGCTGGACTTCGGGATCATCATCGACGGCGCCGTCGTCATCGTGGAGAACTGCATCCGGCGGCTGTCTCATGCGCAGGCCACCCTCGGCCGGACGCTGACGCGCAACGAGCGTTTCCACGAAGTGTTTGCGGCGTCCAAGGAGTCGCGCCGCGCGCTGATGTTCGGCCAGCTCATCATCATGGTCGTGTACCTGCCGATCTTCGCGCTGACCGGTGTGGAAGGAAAAATGTTCCACCCGATGGCATTCACGGTGGTCACGGCGCTGCTGGGCGCCATGGTCCTGTCGGTCACCTTCGTGCCGGCGGCCGTTGCGCTGTTCATCACCGGCAAGGTCAGCGAGAAGGAGAACCGGGTGATGCGATGGGCCAAGCGCGGATATGCCCCGTCGTTCGACTGGGCCATGGCGCGCAAGCCACTCGTGCTCACCGTCGCCGCAGCCTGCGTTCTTCTGTCGGGCTTGCTCTCCACGCGCATGGGCAGCGAGTTCATCCCCAGTCTCGACGAAGGCGACATTGCGCTGCATGCGCTGCGCATCCCCGGCACGAGCCTGACGCAAGCCATTGACATGCAGACGCAGCTCGAAAAGGTGATCAAGAGCTTCCCCGAGGTCGACGCGGTGTTTGCGAAGCTCGGCACGGCCGAGATCGCGACCGACCCGATGCCACCCAATGTCGCGGACAACTTCGTGATGCTGAAGCCGCGGGATCAATGGCCTGATCCTGGCCGCAGCAAGGCCGACCTGGTGGCGGCCCTGCAGGAGGCCGTCGGCAAGGTGCCGGGCAACAACTACGAGTTCACGCAGCCGATCCAGATGCGATTCAACGAGCTGATCTCCGGCGTGCGCAGCGATGTAGCGGTCAAGGTGTTCGGTGACAGCATGGATGAAATGAACGAGAGCGCCGAGCGCATCTCGCGCGTGCTCGAAGGCATTCCAGGTGCTGCCGACGTCAAGGTCGAGCAGACCACGGGCCTGCCGATGCTGACGCTGAAGATCGATCGCGAGAAGGCAGCGAGGCTTGGCTTGAATGTCGCGGACATTCAGGAGAACGTCTCCGCGGCGCTCGGGGGACAGGAAGCCGGCGCCGTCTTCGAGGGCGATCGCCGCTTCGACATCCTCGTGCGCCTGCCGGATGGCGTGCGCGGTGACATCGAGGCCATCAAGCGGCTGCCCGTGCGCCTCCCCGCAGGCGACAGCGGCGCGGCACGCGGATTCGTGCGGCTGGCCGACGTCGCGACGATCGTTTCGGCCCCCGGCCCGAACCAGATCAGCCGCGAGGACGGCAAGCGGCGAGTCGTCGTGACGGCCAACGTCCGGGGACGGGACATCGGCAGCTTCGTCACCGAAGCGCAGCAGAAGATCCGCGAGCAGGTACAGGTTCCCAGCGGCTACTGGACCCAGTGGGGCGGTACCTTCGAACAGCTGCAGTCGGCCAGCAAGCGTCTGCAGATCGTCGTGCCGGTGGCGCTCTTGCTGGTGTTCACGCTGCTGTTCGTGATGTTCGGCAATGCGAAGGACGGGCTGCTGGTCTTCACCGGTGTGCCGTTCGCGCTGACGGGCGGTGTGCTCGCGCTGTGGCTTCGCGACATTCCCTTGTCGCTCTCTGCGGGCGTCGGCTTCATTGCGCTCTCGGGCGTGGCCGTGCTGAATGGCCTGGTGATGCTTTCCTACATCCGCAGCTTGCGCGAAGACGGCATGCCGCTGGACGATGCCATCCGCGAAGGCGCGCTGACGCGCTTGCGGCCCGTGCTGATGACGGCGCTGGTGGCATCTCTCGGCTTCGTGCCGATGGCGATTGCGGTCGGCACTGGCGCCGAAGTGCAGCGGCCGCTGGCGACCGTGGTGATCGGCGGCATCCTGTCGTCGACCGTGCTGACGCTTCTGGTTCTGCCGATTCTTTACCGGCTTGCGCATGGGCGAGACGCCAAGCTGCGCGAAAATCCGCAAGAGGCAAAGGCTGAAGGGCCGATGTCGCCAGTACAGATCGCCGGCGCGTAGTGCAGAGTCATTTGAAAGCGCCGCGCGATCGATCCGCCGAATGCATGCCGGGCCCGACAGGGCCGACATGCGAATCAGATGATCGACCCCATGATTTCCACGTCGCCGGCCCCTGAAAACATCGCCACACCTGCACTGCCTCCCGGCAGCGCATGGCAGGTGTTTTTGGCCTTTCTGAAGCTCGGCCTGACCTCCTTCGGTGGACCGGTCGCTCACTTGGGCTACTTCCGCAGCGAGTTCGTCGAACGCCGCCGGTGGCTGGACGACCGGACGTACTCCGACCTGGTGGCGCTGTGCCAATTCCTGCCCGGTCCGGCGAGCAGCCAGGTTGGCATGGCGCTCGGGATGGGACGTGCGGGATGGTGGGGAGCGCTGGCCGCGTGGATCGGTTTCACGCTGCCGTCCGCACTGGCCCTGATTCTCTTTGCCTACGGCGTTGCCGAGTACCGCGGGCTCGCGGATTCGGGCTGGGTGCATGGCCTCAAGGTGGTGGCCGTGGCGGTGGTGGCGCAGGCGGTGTGGGGGATGGCCAAGTCCTTGTGCCCCGACCGCCCAAGGGCCGGCTTGGCCATTCTGGCGGCACTGCTGACCCTCGTACTTCCCTCGGCCGCGGGGCAGGTTGCGGCCATTGTGATCTCCGCGTTGCTTGGCCGCTGGTTGCTCAAACTGCCCAGCCAGGGCACCGTGCAACCACATGACTACCGGATCTCGCGGAAGGTCGGCGTTGCGGCGCTGGTGCTGTTTGCGCTTCTGTTGATCGGGCTGCCTTTGTGGGCAACAGCCACCGGCTCGCAGACGGTGACCCTCCTGGACGGGTTCTTCCGGTCTGGCGCACTGGTGTTCGGCGGTGGCCATGTGGTGCTGCCGCTGCTGCAGGCCACCGTGGTGCCATCGGGCGCGGTGAGCAACGCCGATTTCCTGGCTGGTTACGGCGCGGCACAGGCCGTTCCCGGGCCGCTGTTCACTTTCGCAGCGTATCTCGGCACGGTCGCCACCGGGCCGCTCCACGGATAGATTGGCGGACTGGTCTTCCTTGTCGCCGTCTTCCTGCCCGCTTTCTTGCTGCTCGTCGGAGCTCTGCCTTTCTGGGAGAGTCTGCGCCGGCGCGCATCCGTTCAGGTGACCATGGCCGGCGTCAACGCAGGCGTGGTCGGCATCCTCGGTGCTGCACTCTACGATCCGGTCTGGACGAGTGCCATTCACAACAAGGCGGATTTCGGCCTCGCGCTCGCAGCGTTCGGCTTGCTTGTCTATGCTCGAATTTCACCGGTGGTCGTCGTGCTGCTGGCCGCACTGGCGGGCTGGGCCATGACCATCTAACCTTTTTGGACGGGACCATGAACGTGAAGTCGCATTGGGAAACTGTCTACGGCACAAAATCCGCGGAGTCGGTCAGCTGGTATGCGCCGCACCTGGTGCGGTCGCTCCAGTACGTGAAAAAGGCGGTGCCAGACAAGGAGGCCGCCATCATCGATGTGGGTGGTGGAGAGTCGACCCTGGTCGACGATCTGTTGACGGACGGCTACGCCAACCTGACCGTGCTGGACGTTTCTGCGACAGCTTTGAATGTCACGGTGCAGCGGCTCGGCCAACGGGCCGCGAATGTTGTCTGGAAAGCCGCTGATGTACTGGAGGCCGAGTTTGCTGCAAGCTCATTCGACGTCTGGCATGACCGAGCAGTGTTCCATTTCCTCACCACCGACGCGCAGCGGGAGCGGTACGTGGCTCAGGTGCTTCACGCGCTCAAGCCTGGTGGCTTCGCCATCGTTGGTGCATTCGGGCCACAGGGGCCGGAACAATGCAGCGGTCTGCCCGTGACCCGCTACGCGTCCAACGAATTGCACGCCCGGTTCGGTGTGCCGTTCGAACTTGTCGAGAGCAGCACCGAAGTGCACACCACCCCTTGGGGGGCGCCACAACAGTTCGTCTACTGCTTCTGTCGGCGGCACGCGCAGTAGCAAATCCGACTGGACCAACTCGAACCAGGTCGTTGCCGACCGCCCGTGGCGGCGTCCGGCCTCCCGGGCTAGACGGTTGGCCTGGGACCGAACATGATGATCGCCATGCCGACGAGGCTCACCGCGACGCCAACCAAATCGGTTGTGGTCGGCCGAATGCCGTCCACCGACCAGAGCCACAGGATGGCCACGCCGATGTAGACGCCGCCGTAGGCAGCGTAGACACGGCCGGCTACCGCCGGGTGAAGCGAAAGCAGCCAGGCAAAGAGCGCCAAGGCAATCCCCGCAGGCACGAGTAGCCAGGCAGAGCGATCCTGCTTCAGCCAGAGATAGGGCAGATAGCAGCCGACGATTTCCGCCAGCGCCGTGACGATGAAGAGAGAGAGGGTCTTGAGCGCTTCCATTCGATGATTCTCTTTGAGCCGCAGGTCGGGCCACGCCACAAACCGCTCATCCGAAAGGACAAAGGTTCTTCTTGCCTCTCAAGCTACTTGAGGTCCTATGGTGCGCATGTGAGCGACGCGTCCCACGCTACATCAAAGACCTATGACGACGAAAAAATGGCAGGTGGTACTTGGACTGGGCGTCGCATGCGCTGTGTGTTGCGCTGCGCCAATCGCAGCGGGCATCGCGGCGCTCTTCGCTGGCGGCGCGGGTGCCTGGCTGGCCTACGCCGGCGGGATTGTTCCGCTGGCAGTGGTTGCGGTCAGTGCGTTGGTTGGTGCTGCAGCGATATGGCAATGGCGGCGGCGAGTACGTCGAGCGGCCGGTTCGTACGGATGCCCGTCGAGCTTGCCTGCAAGCGCTCTCAAGGGCAATAGCGAGGAGGCCGGGCCCGCGCTCGCCGCGCTCTACCGAGTGACGTAGTCGATGTCGCACTCTGGCTCTGCAGCCATCAGTCCCACCATCGGCCTCGCGACTTCTTCCGCTGGCGCTCGGTGTACTTCTGCAGATCACCTGACTCCACGATGTCGAAGGCCTTCATTTTGGCTTCAAGCATGTCGCGGAACTTCAGCTTGCCGCGCTGGCCGTCGATCTGCAGTTGGTAGGCGCCGGCCGTCATGGTCCAAAGAACTTCGATGATGAAGCGCTTGTGCTTGATGCTGTGGTGGGAATGGCTGCGCTCGTGCCAACGACTGGATTCAACGAAGGTCCGGCGACGGCTCAGATAGCGGCGCTGCGACTCCATGAGGTTGCTGGCTAGCGTGGTGTCGGTGAGGTGGTCGCAGCATGTTTCTCCGACCTCCATCGTCCCCCACTTCGGATGGAACACAGCGAAGACATATCGAATCTCATTGCCGCACAATTCACATTCGCCATTGAGGCCGCCGAGATCGTCCCATCCGCAGTGCGTCCAGCCGACACGCGGAGCCACGATGCCATGCTCGGCAGCGTGGCAGCCCTTGCACATCGTCGAGCACAAATCGTAGGGATACTCCCAAGGCTTATGTCCAGGGAGGTAACGCTTGTGATGCACCTGGAGGACCAACCCGCCCAGTGCGGCCGACCGGCCGCACACGGTGCACGTGTAATTGTCCAAGCGGAACACTTCCGCTCGAAACACCTTCCAGTTCTTGCTGCGGTATGCATCCATTCTTCGCTACCTGCCTTGGTGTGATCGCTCTTAGTTTTGCGAGCCATGCGCTGAAAAGGCCAGTACCGCCGAAACGCTTGTGCGCATCCGATGTCCGACTCGCCAATTGATCAACCTTGAACATCGCTGCGCGTTGGGCTCCCCTGCAGCAGCCCTCAGTCGGCATGGATGAGCTTCAGCACCTCATCCGCTTCGGGCATCAGATCCTTGGCGATCTCGCGCTGCTCTGGCGCCGAATCGCCAGTTGGGCGCGAAGCTGAACCGAGTCGGTAGGCCGGCTACGTCTCGTCTGCAGGGGTTAATCGAACCCGGGAACGATCATTTCAGGGTAGCAGCGACAGTACCCTCGTTCACCGCACGACGCTTCGCCCGGGTGGCCATGAGAAGGGCGTCGATCCAGACGAAATTTCTTACCCTCGCCATCAACCCTCCCCTTTGGTGCGATCACGCTGGGGCTTTGGAAGTGGGGCATTCAACATTGTCATCGTGACACCCCTGCGCTCGGCATTAAGTGCCCACGTCACGAACTGCTCGGACAGTAACTCGTTCTCCGCTTCGAGCCGTACTACTTTGCCCTTGAGGCGTTCAACTTGCGCCAGAGCCGCACGAACCCGTTCATCTCGCGGCTCGCCACGGCTTGGCAGCAATGTGCCGCGCAGCGCGTCCTTCTTGAGCGAGAAAGCAATTGCAACTTGAGGGTACTCGGCGAGCGTGAATCGCGAATAAAGGTGCCCGGTGGATTTTTCCACTCCGGCCAATAGCAGTTCCCACGTGAGCTTGCCTTTCCAGACATCAAGTATGTCCAGGATCATGGCAATGCGCTCGCTGGTCATGTCCGGCGCGCGCGACTTCTTCATTCCAACGCCTTCCTGCGTGTTGTTCTGACAAGCTTGATCGGATGAATGTTGTCGACCGTGATGAGCGGTGCGTTGGAAACGTCCAGACGAATTCGCGCTCCAGCGGGCACTGCAGGATCGTCCAGAATCGCCAGCATCGCGTTGACTTTTCCCAGCGTTTTGACTTGGTGTTCTACCCACGTGTCGGCGCCGTATTCCTCGTCGCTCAAAGCTTCCCGGGCCTGCTTCAAAAGGTACTCGGTCTCGCTCTTGAACAGGCGCAGATTCGCCTCCTTTTTCTTTTCTCCCTTGATGCACTCTTGCTCTTCGCAATTCATGCAGTCGCGATACATCTGGCAGGGTTCGCTCGCAAAGTCATGTTCGCACCATCCGTATTCGGTTGTGTGTGCAGCCGTGAGTCCCAAGCTTCCGAATTCACTGCGAGCCACCAGATCGCGGCCGACATGGATGGCTGGCTCTAATTCGGACGTGAACCCCTCATTCAGTGCCTGACTGATGGGCGCCTGAACCTCGTCAGAGCTCATGTGATCGTAAGCTCGGTTCTGTCTAGCATCTTTTCGCCCTGAAAAGATAGCGATTTCAGCGCTGCTCAGACCACCTGTCTGCGCCAGCATATTCAGATAGTGACGAAGGCTGTGGCTGCGTAGATTGATGCGCGAACCGTCGTCCTCGGTGTAACCGAAGCGCTCGAAGATGGACTGCCCGTCGATCCGGCCGCCCAACTGGAACGAAATCACACTGTAGTCAATGCAATTGAACATGCATAGAAATGTTGCCCGCTTGGAATGCACTTCGTTTGTGCGCGCGATGGCCATGGCGTTTTGGCACAGAAGTTCTGGAGCGCCAGGTACATACGGGAAGGTCGTCGGCAGCATTGCGATGACGGCGCGCTCAACGTCTTCAAAACGGTATCCGATGCGTCGCCCGCCAAGCGGTACGGAAGTCAATTGTTTGGTGGTCCTCGCCCAGAGGCTGGCTTCGCTGTATGCAGCTTCGTAGCCCCACAGGACAAGGCCTATCTCGGTCGGCGTCAGCACCGCGCGATCTCTGAAATGCGCAACATCCTCGTGCAGGTAAAGCTTTGTTGGATTCGCGGTGTACCACGCTGCCAAATGCTGAGCGGCGGCCGTCACTTGAATGATGTTCGCCACGGCCTCGCGGGCGATCGGCGCCATTTCTGTCGGGAGCCACTTCGTCGTGTCTTCAAAGCCTTTAGAGCCGGACCACCGCAATCCCAGCTTCCCGCGATACTCGCCATCACCTTCAACGAGGCATTTTCGCCTAAGCCGAAGCACCTCGTTGATACGCTCGGGCGCGCAAAGCATCATGCTGGTCATGCTTGAAATCAGGACATCAGCGGGCTCGACCGCCTCATGAAAGATGCCGCCCAATGCACGAAGCGTAGAAGCTGACGGTAGCTTCTCCTGGCGCGCCGTCAGTGCCGCCTTCGAAATGCGCGACCCCAGTTCCTGGGGCTTTTTGACGCCGTGGATCCAGCCTTGGCGAAGAGAGATGAATCCCTTGGACCGCATGAAGTCCGCAATGTTTTGCAGCTGACCGCCAATCTGATAGGCCACATTTGGCGAGGCCTGTTTTTTTGCAAGTTCGACGGCTTCGTCCAGCACCATTTCGTCCACAGCTGTGGGCCTCGAGCCTTTGCACAACTCGCGCAAGGCGGCTTCCAGATTGCGAAGCGCCGCCACACGGATGCTTTGAGACGTCACCGGTCGCTTGTCTTGCAGGTAGACCAGGGTGGCTTTGGCGAAGTCCAGAAAAGGAGGCGGCAGGCTTGGCGTGGATTCACGCGCCTTGGATGCCTCCAATGTGCTGAAGACCGCCCGGTGAATTTTGTTACTGCCCTTGATGTGACCAATGTCCCAAACGTCCACTTCGAACTGCTTGTCGGCACCGAGGACTGCCGATGTCTTGCAGAGCTGCACGAATGCTTCAAGATTTGCCAGCGAGTTCAGTTCGACACGAGGCGTGAAGTGAAGGACCGCACCGATCACGGCCCGCCCTCTGACTTGCTTACACAACGTTGCTCCCAGACTTCGGCGCAGAGCGCGATGACCTCCTGCACTGCTCTGATGGGCTCATCGTTGACCGCAGCCATTCGCTCATCGGTCGCCCATTTTTCGCGATCAGCTTGCAGTCGGTGCAAAACCTTCTCGTGCGGAGCGTCAAGCCAGGGCTCAAAGCGAAAACAGCCATAACAAGCGACCGGTTTGTCGAATGCACAGCCACTGCCTTTGCCAGCACAACTGCCAAGCGGGTCCTTCGAGACCCGGAAGTCGATGATGCGGCTGCCGGGAGCAGCGTTGTGGGTCGTGTGCGCCTCGTCCTCGACCAGCCGTCCCTTGAACGCCCTGGCAAGCGGGGCGAGAAGCGCGCCCATGGTTCTATCGATGTTTTCGATAATTTTTGGCGAGGCAGCGACATAAACCTCGACGTTCTGAAGATCTGCGTGGCCGAGGCGATTGGCTATCACCATTTTGCTGGCACCTTCTTCGGCCAAGCGGGTGCCAAACGTGTAACGGAATCGTTGCGGCGTCAACGGCATCGGCGCAAAATCCAGCCTCGCGGTCGGCGGCGCGATAGCGCTCATCAGTTGCTTGAACCAGATGGACAGCGTGTTCGGAAGGCAGTGCCCAAAAAAAAGATGCTCTTTTGAACGTAGCTCTTTCGTGGGCCCAAGGGGCATTACCAAGGCCTGAGGGAAGAAAGCTGAGTGTTCTTCGTACCCCTCCTTTCGCAAGCCATCAAGGTAGTCGGAGATGAGTCGTGTCGTCTGCGGGCTGATATCAAACTGAAGGAAGCTCATTCGGGCGTGCGCTTCACCGGTCTTGGCCTGCGGCAGATTGAGCACTGAAGCGGCACCATCGAAATCGCAAAACTTCAGGGATGCGTACTGAGAGATGCGCCCACCGCACGCGAGTAAAATTCGGGTCAGCAACAGCGTCCACAAGGGAAGTTCTCCCCGCCCATAAGCCGCGTTCGAAGCAGAATAGAGAGCGGTATATTCATCCTCGCTCAAAGGTCCCTCGACGGGGTCCCGTGTTCTGACTGCGTTGCCTTTAACGTTTCCTGGTTTTCGACGTTCGGACAGGAATTTCGCACATTCGGGCTTTATGCCTGGCAATCCTAGGGCCACCCATTTCTGTAGCAGCACGTTGAAGGAGCCGAGTCGTCCGACTTCATGAGCGCCCAAGCGCGACACAAAGCTGGATATATGTGGCACGTCGATCGCTTCGTCTGGACATGTCTGGATGACCTCTACAAAATGCGAAAACGCTTGGAGCAGGTTGGCGATATGCGCAGACGAGTGTCCCTTCAAGAAAGGCAGCAGCGCCTGTTTCAGCGAAGGTACGAAGGCTTCGAACCCATTGTGGTATCGACGAAAGTCAAGTCGAGCGTTGAACGGACCATCGTCCCATTCCCATAAGTCGCCCCTTGGGTCGAAACTCGCACCGCTGCGCGTGAAAACGCGTTCTGGCAGCCTGATTGCAATAGTGGTGGATGTACTGAACTCAATTGTCTGGGACATCCAGCTGCTCCTGAAGCTTCAAAGAAAGTTCACGTCCTTTTTTGGTCGCGTGACGGCGGGTGTACGTTGCGGCCGATTTCGAGTTCTCTGTCCACCCCTGCTGCTCATTCCTGGCCTTCTCTTCGACGGCATCCGTCAGCCCCAAAAGTTCAGCTTGCTCGGAGAAGCGATCGTTCCAAGTGTGGCGCATGACATGGCTCGTCAGCTTGACCGGTACGCCAGGGCAGGCTTCGCGAAGCAGCTTAAAAATCTTGTCAATGCTTTTCAAGGACAACGGCTGGCCATCGTCTGCGACGATGAGCTGGGGGTATTTGCGCGCGGCTTTGATCTTCTTCCTGTGGTCCTTGATGTAGCTCCAGACCGCCTTCATGATGGCCGGCCGCAACTCCACTTCTCTGTCATTGGTCTTGACGTTGGGCTGAATGCGACGGGGGTCTTCGTCAGCATCCGCCCGCCGCACAATGCGCAGCTTGGGCAGATGTTGGTCGAGGTCTCGGATTTGCATCCCCAGGAGTTCGCCGCGGCGCATACCGGTCGCGAGCAAAAGTACGACGATGAGCCAATTCCTCTCACGCACGAAGCCCCGCTTCCACGGGTTGTTGGGTGAATTCGGATGGATCGCGTCCAAAAGCCGGGTCTGGTCCTCCTTTGACAGTCCCTCTCGGGCGCCCAGCGTCGCTCTTCTGGACACCTTCGGGATTTCGGCACGGAACGCCTTGAGCGCAATGTCACTCTCAAGTTCAAGCTCTCTGCGTTGGTGAGGTGCTGGCAGCAACTCTCCGAAGTATGAAACCAGAAACTCCAGATAGTTGGCGATGTAGTGAAGACGAGTGGCTTGGCTTGCGACAACGACAGCCTTGAACTCTGCCGTAGCTGCCTTACGGCGATACCGGATCCGCTTGATATCGATGACGTTCCGACGCCGCGGTTTGTCTGCGTCCTCGCAAGACAGATCCGCCATCTGATATTGAGCTGCTTCGGCTAGATTGTTGAGTTCTGTAAGGGTCAGAAAACGACCTTGCCCTAATCGGCCGAGCAAGTTGATGCCCGCTTTGTCAAGCTCGCGATAAAGCAATGCGAGCGTTGTGCACACGCTGTGAATCGTGTTGGCCTTCAGCCCACGCTTTCTGTATCTGGCCAGGTAAAGGGTAACTTCATGGACTGGCAAGCCGCCCGGCCTGCTCAGCAAGGAATGATGCTCTCCGTTCTGAAAACGGAGGCGTTTTGCGACGAAGCTCGTCATCTACCCGCCATTTGTAGCCCATCGTAGTTAAACAACTACGCTACTAGAGCACAAACTAAAATGTGGGTGGAAAAAAGAAGCAGATCTCCTCTGAGAGAGGAGCCTCAATCAACCGATCTACGTTTGAGTAGGTTCTAGAACGGAATGTCGTCGTCCATGTCGTCGAAGCCCGACGACGACTTGGCCGGAGCCTGGCGCGGCGCCGGTGCCGGGGCACGCGGTGCGGCTGCGGGAGCACGCGGGGCGTAACCGCCACCGCCGCCACCACCACCACCTTGCGAGTAACCACCGCCGCCGCCCCCGCCTTGCGAGTAGCCGCCGTCGTCTTCCGGACCGCCCGACGGGCCGCCCTGGCCCTGGCGGCTGCCCAGCATTTGCATCTGGTCGGCGCGGATTTCGGTGGTGTACTTTTCGATGCCGTCCTTGTCGGTCCACTTGCGCGTGCGCAGCGAGCCTTCGACGTACACCTGCGAGCCCTTGCGCAGGTACTGGCCGGCGATTTCGGCCAGGCGGCCGTTGAACACGATGCGGTGCCATTCGGTGGCTTCGCGCATCTCACCGCTTTGCTTGTCTTTCCAGCGATCGGTGGTGGCCACGGTGACGTTTGCGACCTGATCGCCGCTCGGGAATGTCCGCATTTCGGGGTCGCGCCCCAGGTTGCCGACGACGATGACTTTATTGACCGATGCCATATGCACTGCCCCTGATAAGTAGATGAAGGAGGAGGTTGAGAGGAACCCTCCATTCTGCCTGAGCCGAAATCGGCCCGGCGCCGGCCAGCCTGGGCGGGGGCCGTCCGCCGCCGTCCATCCCCTGGTCATGACAGGCGGGGCCGGCGCCTCTATCATGTCCGGTTGCCCTCGGACGACCGCACCCCTTGAATTCACCCACCACTGAAGACACCCCGGAGCGTGACGCCTACCTTGGCGCCCTGCTCGCCCAGCAGCGCATCAGCATCCGCGGCGCGCGCACCCACAACCTGAAGAACGTCGATCTCGACATCCCGCGCAACAAGCTGGTGGTGATCACCGGCCTGTCGGGCTCGGGCAAGTCGAGCCTGGCGTTCGACACGCTGTATGCCGAGGGGCAGCGGCGCTACGTGGAAAGCCTCTCGGCCTATGCGCGGCAGTTCCTGCAGCTCATGGACAAGCCCGACGTCGACGTGATCGAGGGCCTGTCGCCCGCCATCAGCATCGAGCAGAAGGCCACCAGCCACAACCCGCGCTCGACCGTGGGCACGGTGACCGAGATCCACGACTACCTGCGCCTCTTGTACGCCCGCGCCGGCACGCCCTTCTGCCCCGACCACCACCTGCCGCTGCAGGCGCAGACGGTGTCGCAGATGGTCGACGCGGTGCTGGCCCTGCCCGACGAGCCCCGGCTGATGATCCTGGCGCCCGTGGCGCGCGAGAAAAAAGGCGAGTTCCTCGAGCTCTTCACCGAGATGCAGGCGGCCGGCTACGTGCGCTTTCGCGTCGACGGGCAAACCTACGAATACAACGACCTGCCCAAGCTCAAGAAGACCGAGAAGCACGACATCGACGTGGTCATCGACCGCCTGCGCGCGCGCCCCGACATGCAGCAGCGCCTGGCCGAGAGCTTCGAGGCCGCGCTGCGCCTGGCGGAGGGCCGCGCCATTGCGCTGGAGCTGGGTGCAAAGCCGGAAGGCAGCGCCGATGGCGCTGCGGGCGCGCCCGACAAGGAACACCTGTTCAACGCCAAGTTCGCCTGCCCGATCTGCCACTACTCGCTGTCGGAGCTCGAACCGCGCCTGTTCTCGTTCAACTCGCCCGTGGGCGCCTGCCCCAGCTGCGACGGCCTGGGCCACCGCGAGGTGTTCGACCCGGTGCGCGTGGTGGCGTTTCCGTCGCTGTCGATCGCCAGCGGCGCAATCAAAGGCTGGGACCGCCGCAACGGCTACTACTTCAGCATGGTCGAGAGCGTCGCCAAGCATTACAAGTTCGACGTCGACGCGCCCTTCGAGTCGCTGCCGGCCTCGGTGCAGCAGACGCTGCTGCACGGCTCGGGCGGTGAAGAGATCAAGTTCAACTACACCATGGAGTCGGGCAACTTCGCGGGCAAGAAGCTCACGAAGAAGCACCCCTTCGAGGGGATCATCCCGAACATGACGCGGCGCTACCGCGAGACCGATTCGGTGATGGTGCGCGAAGACCTCGCGCGCTTTCGCAACCAGCAGCCCTGCCCCGACTGCGGCGGCTCGCGGCTGCGGCGCGAGGCGCGCAACGTGTTCCTGGTGGACGATGCCGGGCACGTGGGCGCGAACGGCGGCGAGCCGCCGCGCATGGCGATCTTCGAGCTCAGCCACCTCACGCTGCGCGACGCCTACGCCTGGTTCAGCACGCTCAAGCTGCGCGGCGCCAAGGCCGACATCGCCGACAAGGTGGTGCGCGAAATCGGCCTGCGCCTGAAATTCCTGAACGACGTGGGCCTGAACTACCTGAGCCTGGACCGCAGCGCCGAGACGCTCTCGGGCGGCGAGGCGCAGCGCATCCGCCTCGCGTCGCAGATCGGCTCGGGCCTCACGGGCGTGATGTACGTGCTCGACGAGCCCAGCATCGGCCTGCACCAGCGCGACAACGACCGCCTCATCGGCACGCTCAAACACCTGCGCGACATCGGCAACAGCGTGATCGTGGTCGAGCACGACGAGGACATGATCCACGCCGCCGACCACGTGATCGACATGGGCCCGGGCGCCGGCGTGCACGGCGGACGCGTGATGGCGCAGGGCACCTACGCCCAGGTGTCGGCCAACCCCGAGTCGCTCACCGGCCAGTACCTCTCGGGCGTGAAGAAGATCGAGGTGCCCAAGCACCGCACCGCCTGGCTGCCGGCCGTGAAGAAGCCGGCCTTCAATGAAGGCAAGAAGCCCTCGCGCTTTCCGCAGAGCCCCGCGGCCGAACGCCGCGCCGCGCGCGAGGCGGCCCACCTGGCCTCGCAGACCGACCTGCAGGAGATCCGCGTCGTCGGCGCCACCGGCAACAACCTGAAGAACGTGAGCGTGGCCTTCCCCGTGGGCCTCTTGACCTGCGTGACGGGCGTGTCGGGCTCGGGCAAGTCGACGCTGGTGAACGACACGCTCTACACCGCCGTGGCGCGCACGCTGTACCGCGCACACGAGGAGCCGGCCGCGCACGAGTCGGTGGAAGGCATCGAGTACTTCGACAAGGTCATCAACGTCGACCAGTCGCCCATCGGCCGCACGCCGCGCAGCAATCCGGCCACCTACACGGGCCTGTTCACGCCCATCCGCGAGCTGATGGCCGAGACCAACACCGCGCGCGAGCGCGGCTACGGCCCGGGCCGCTTCAGCTTCAACGTGGCGGGCGGGCGCTGCGAGGCCTGCCAGGGCGACGGCGTGGTGAAGGTCGAGATGCACTTTTTGCCCGACGTGTACGTGCCCTGCGAGGTCTGCCATGGCCAGCGCTACAACCGCGAGACGCTCGAGGTCCAGTACAAGGGCCGGAACATCGCGCAGATCCTCGAGATGACGGTCGAGACCGCGCACGAGTTCCTGAAAGCCGTGCCGACCATCGAGCGCAAGCTGCGCACGCTGCTGGACGTGGGCCTCAGCTACATCAAGCTCGGCCAGTCGGCCACCACGCTCTCGGGGGGCGAGGCGCAGCGCGTGAAGCTCGCGCTCGAACTGAGCAAGCGCGACACGGGTCGCACGCTGTACATCCTCGACGAGCCGACCACCGGCCTGCACTTCGCGGACATCGAACTGCTGCTCAAGGTGCTGCACCAGTTGCGCGACGCGGGCAACACCATCGTCGTCATCGAGCACAACCTGGACGTCATCAAGACCGCTGACTGGCTCATCGACATGGGCCCCGAAGGCGGCGCCGGCGGCGGCACGGTGGTGGGCGAAGGCACGCCGGAAGACATCGCGGCGAACGAGGCGAGCCACACGGGCCGCTACCTCAAGCGCCTGCTGTAGCCGCGCCGCCAGCACGAATGCACGGGCCGCGCCACAATCGCGGCCCATGCCTTCCTTCACGCCGCGCCAGTTCGTTCTTCTCGTCCTCCTCACCCTCGCGTGGGGCTTCAACTGGCCGGTGATGAAACTCGGCGTGGCCGACTACCCGCCGCTGGCCTTCCGCGCGATTTCGATCTGGCTGGGCGTGCCCGTGCTGGCGATCGCGCTGGTGGTGATGAAGGTGCCGTTCCGCGTGCCGCGCAGCGCCTGGCCCGAGCTGGTGTGGCTGGGCGCGACCAACATGTTCGTCTGGCACGCCTGCATCATCCTGGCGGTGAAGGCACTCTCGGGCGGGCGCGCCGCGATCCTGGGCTACACGATGCCGGTGTTCTCCGCCGTCATCGGCGCGCTGCTGTTCTCGGCCGTGCTCACGCGCCGCGCATGGACCGGCGTGGGCGCCTGCGCCATCGGCGTCGGGCTGCTGCTGTGGCACGAGCTCACCGACTTCGCGGGCCGTCCCGGCTACGTGGCGCTGGCGCTGGTGGCTGCGGCCACTTGGGCGCTGGGCACGCAGCTGCTGCGCCACACGCGCATCGGCCTGCCCACGCTCACGCTCTCGTTCTGGATGACGGCCATGACGGCCGTGGTGATGACGGTGCTCTCATTGCTGTTCGAGCGCGACCAGTGGCGCTCGCCGGGCGCCGTGACCTGGGGATCGATCGCCTACAACGCGGTGCTGATCTTCGGCTTCGCGCACGCGGCCTGGTTCTACCTGGCGCGCGGCCTGCCGCCGGTGGCCTCGACCCTGAGCGTGATGTTCATTCCTGTGCTCGGCGTGTTCAGCGGCGCCGTGTGGCTCGGCGAGGTCGTGCACTGGCAGGACTGGGTGGCGGTGGCGCTGATGATGGTCGCCATCGCCTCGGTGCTCTTGCCTTCGCGCAGCAGCAGCGCGAAGGCCTGAGCTCAGGTCGTCGTCTGCACGTGCAGGCGGCTGGTCTTGCAGCGGTGCAGCGCGCGGTAGTGCTCCAGCGGCCGGCCATTGGCGCCGTAGGCGATCGACTCGATGCGCAGCAGCGGCTCGGGCTGCGGCAGGTCGAGCAGGCGACAGGTTTCCGCGTCGGGAAGCACGGCATCGATCCAGCGTTCGGCGCGCACCAGCCGCACGCCGTACTGGCGGCGCAGCACGTCGTACAGCGAGCGGTCGTCCAGCCGCGTGCGGTGCAGGCCCGGCGCCAGGTCGGCCGGCACCGCCGTCTCGACCAGGAGGCGCAGTTCGCCGTCGACGCTGCGCAGGCGCTTGAGGCCGACCACCTGCGCGTCTTCGGTGAGGCCCAATGCGGCGGCTTCCTGCGCGGTGGCGGCGCGCAGTTCCTGCACGAGGATCTGCGTGCGCACCGAGCGGCCCTTGCGCTCCATCTCGTCGGAAAAGCCCAGCACGGTGGAGACGAAATCCTCGTCGCGCTCGCGCGCCGACACGAAGGCGCCGCGGCCCTTGATCTTGTAGATGAGGTTGTTGCGCACCAGGTCGGCCAGCGCCTCGCGCACCACGATGCGCGAGATGCCGAACTGCTCGCCCAGCTCGGCCTCGGACGGCAGCTTGGCGCCGATGGGCAGCACGCCCTGCAGGATCTGCAGCCGGATGGCGTCGCGGAACTGCGCCCACAGCGGCGATTCGGAGTTGCGGTCGAGCGAGGTCGTCGACACGGTGTCGGGGGCGGTGGAAAGGGTCACGTTAGGTCGGGCCGAGGACGGGGCTGGCCATCAATGATGCATCGAAAGCGGAAGGCGCCGGCTCATTGGCCGCCACCGGCTGCAGGCGCACGCCATGGCGTTCGCGCAGGGCGGCGGCGCAGGCGCTGAGTTCCTGGTGCGCGCGGGTCGCGTCCCAGCCGAGGGCTTCGGCGGCCACGGCGGCGATCTCGGCGAGCGCGTCGTCGGTGACCAGCCCGCGGATGGCCAGCAGCGTGCGGCGGATCACGAGGTCGTCCAGGTGCACGACGCCGGTCTCCATGCACAGGTACGAGAGTTCGGCCGCCGAGTACTCGGGCGCATGGCGCAGCGGCGTGTCGCCCGAGGCCGCGAGGCGCTGCGCCAGCGGCAGCGCCTTCGAGCCGTAGCGGCGCAGCAGGCCCAGCGCCCGCGCGCGGCCCAGGCCCGAGCCGGCCGTCATCTTGTCGATGAAGCGTTCGGTGGCGGCCGCGTCGGCCGGCAGCTCCGCGCCGCCGCCGATGGGCAGCGACTCGGTCGAGGCGGTGCGCGAGCGGCCCAGGTGGCGCAGCACGTGGTCGGTGGCTTCTTCGGCCAGGGCGCGGAAGGTGGTCCACTTGCCGCCCACGAGGCCGACGATGGGCACGTCGCGCGTGGCGCTCGGCGGGTCGACCACCACCGAGTGGTCGCGCGAGATCTGGCCCGGCTTGTCGGCGTCGGAGCGCGCCAGCGGGCGCACGCCGACGTAGGTGTAGATCACGTGGTTGCGGTCGAAGGCCATGTTCGGGAACACCTCGCGCAGCACGTCGATGAGGTAGTCGATCTCGGCCGGCTCCGTGACGATCTGGTCGGGGTCTTCCACCGGGATGTCGGTGGAGCCCACCAGCACGCGGTCGAGGAAGGGGTAGACGATGCACACGCGCCCGTCCACCGCCTCGAAGTAGGCCATGCGGCCTTCGAGCGCGTCGCGCAGCGCCGGGTGGTCGAGCACGAGGTGCGAGCCCTTGGTGCCCATCACGCGCGGGCCGGCGCCGCCGAGCACGGCCGCGCTGCGGTCGAGCCAGGCGCCGGTGGCGTTCACCACGGTGTCGGCCGTGACGCGCACCAGCGCGCCGGTGATCTCGTCGCGCAGCGTGAGGATGTTGCCCGCGCAGCCCGTCACGCGGCAGTAGTTGGCGGCGGCCGAGCGCGGCTGGTCGCGGCAGGCGTCGCCGATGAGCTCGAGGATCAGCCACTCGGGATGGCTGATCCAGGCGTCGAAGAAGGTGGCGGTCCAGCGGATGGCGGCGCGGAACAGGCGGCGGTCGTTGGTGGGCACGCGGCTGATGCGGTGGCCCGGCATCACGCGCTGGCGGCGGCCCAGCAGGTCGTACAGGCGCAGGCCCGCGGCCACGGCCAGCAGGCCGCGCGTGCGCTGCGGCGGCGTGCGGCCGAAGAACTTGAGCGCGCTGCTCAGCAGCCCGCCGAAGAAGCTCGACAGCGGCACCACGGTCTTCAGCGGCTGCACCAGGTGCGGCGCGTTGCGCAGCAGCAGGTTGCGCTCGCGCGTGGCCTCGGCCACCAGCGAGAAGCTGCCGTTTTCCAGGTAGCGCAGGCCGCCGTGGATCATGCGCGAGGGCGCGCTGCTGGCGCCCGCGCCGAAGTCGCCCTTGTCGACGATGAGGCAATCGACGCGCTGCAGCGACAGGTCGCGGAACACGCCCACGCCGTTGATGCCGGCGCCGACGATCACCGTCGAAAAGTGGCGGCCCTCCAGCGAGGCTGGGCGGACGAAAGGCAGTTGCCACGCGCTCATGACGCACCGCCCGAAAGATGGTTGAAGACAGGAGACATGCGATCGATCAGTTCGTTGAATTCGGCGTTGAAATCGGCATGGGCCCGCGCGTCGCGCGCGTCGGGTTCGATGAGTTCGCAGGGCGCGCGCAGCGGACTGGCGGGGCCCGCGTCGTCGAGGTCCTGCGACATCGCGGCATAGAGGGCGGCGCCGCGCGCGCCGGTTTCGTCGTCGGCGCAGCGCTCGACCGGATGGCCCAGCAGCGCCGCGAGCAGGCGCACCAGGCGCGCATCGCTGGCGCCGCCGCCCAGCACGCTGGAGGCCGACACCGGCAGGCCCTGCGACGCCAGGCGCGCGGTGTGGCGCGCATGCAGCGCGGCCACGGCATCGACCACGGCGCGCGCCATGTCGGCGGGCGTGTGGTGGCTCTTGAGCCCGACGAAGCCGGCCGTGATGCCGCCCCCGCCGTTGATGAAGGGCAGGAACCGCAGCCCGTTCGCGCCCAGCGGCACGCCCATGGCCAGGTCGACCACGGCGCGCGCATCGGGCAGCCCGAGCGCGCCGGCCAGCCACGCGATGTTGGCCATCGACGAGGGGCTGTTCTCCATGTACAGGCGCTCGCGCGTGCGGCCGAAATTGACGAGCGCAGCGACCTGCGGCTGCGGCTCGATCACCGGGCCGATGACGGCGTTGACGCACCACGTGCCCAGCACCGACACGGCACGGCCGCGGTCTTCGGCGCCGATGGCGGTCATCGAGGCGAGCAGGTCGATGGCGCCCATCGCCACCGGAATGCCCGCGGGCAGGCCGCACAGCGCCGCTTCGGCCGCGCGCAGCCGGCCCATCGTCTGGCCGCTGGGCACCAGCGGGCCGAAGGCGCGCGGCCCGAGGCCGTCGATGCCCGCGACCTCGAAGGCCAGGGGCGACCAGTCGCCGATGGCCAGCGAGAGCAGGCCGGCGGTGCTGGCGTCGCTCGCGTCGGTGGCGATCTCGCCGGTCAGCAAAAAGCCGAGGTAGTCCTTGGCGAACAGCAGGCGGTGCAGCTCGCCGCGCTGCACGGCGTCGGCGCCCAGCAGCTCGGCCGCGATCACCGTGGGCTGGCCGGGCCAGGGGCGGCAGCCGACGTCCGCGAACAGCCGGTCGCCGTGGCGTGCCGAGAGGGCGAGCGCGCGCGCATCGGCGCGCTGGTCGGTGGAGGCGACGGCGCGGCCGCCGACGAGTTCGTGTTGTGCATCGAGGGCGTACAGGCCTGCGCCGTGGCCGGTGCAGCCGATGGCGCACATGTCCGCCGCGCGCGGGCCGAGTTGGCGCGCCACGTCGCCGAGCACGTGGGTCAACCCCGCGCGGATCGCCGCCGCGCCCACCTCGCACCCGCCGCCGGGCAGCCGCGCATGCCGCAGGGGCAGGCGCGACACGGCCAGGCTGCGCCCGCTCCCCGCGTCCAGGGCCAGCGCCTTCAGGCTGCTCGAGCCCATGTCGATGCCGATCAGTATTTTGGTCTTCATGTCATAACAGCTTCGGCGGAAAAAAAGGCTGTCACCAGTAGCGTTTCCCCTAGTTATCGGGAGAAACGGCCCGCCATTACATTCTAGCCTGTCATAACAACTGTCGTGACACCACGGTCCACAGGTCCGCCACCCAACGGCGGGCCGAAAGCTCTGCCAGTCAACGTGAGGAGACAAAGAATGAGGCGTAATTTCCTGAAGTCCGCGGCCGCTGCCGGTATCGGCCTGGCCGGTGCGAGCGCGTTCGCGCAACAGCAAGCCGCAGCCCCCGCGGCAGGTGCCGGCCTGCGCGGCAATGCCAGCGACGTCTACGTGATGAACGTGATGGTCTCGGGCGTCGAGTACTGGTTCCCGGTCTACGAAATGATGAAGCAGCTCGGCCGCACGCTGGGCGTTCGCACCCGCTACACCGGCACGCCGGAATACGACGTGAACAAGCAGCTCGCATCGTTCGAACAGGAACTGGCGCGCAAGCCCGCCGGCATCCTGCTGCACCCGATGAACCCCGATCCGTTCATCGAACCCATCAACCGCGCCGCCGCGATGGGCATCCCGGTCGTGACCTTCGCGGCCGACTCGCCCAACTCCAAGCGCACCTCGTTCATCACCTCCGACAACGACCGCGAAGGCAACCAGGCCGCCGACGCCATCGCCGCTTCGCTCAACGGCAAGGGCGAGTACGCCGTGCTGGAGAACCCGGGCCAGGACAACCACGACCGCCGCATCGCCGCCTTCGTCAACCGCATGAAGGCCAAGCACCCGGGCATGAAGCTGGTCGGCCGCGCCGCCAGCAACCAGGACCCGAACAAGGCCTACCAGGCCGTGCTGAGCCTGGCGCAGGCCAACCCGAACCTGGGCGCGCTCTTCATGCCCGAGGCCAACTCGGCGCTCGGCGCAGCGCAGGCCAAGGTCGAGACCAAGAAGAACATCAAGGTGATGTGCTGCGACGTCAACGCCAAGATCCTGGACATGATCAAGTCGGGCGACGTGTTCGGCGCCATCAACCCGAACCAGGGCATGCAGGGCTACATGGGCATGATGATGCTGTTCCTGGCCAAGAACCCCGGCCTCATCGACCCGATGAACGACGCCAAGCGCAACGGCACGAACCCGATGTCGGTGCCCTTCCTGGACAACGGCCTGGCCGTGGTCAGCAAGGCCAACGCCGACGACTTCTACTGGGACAAGTACCTTGCCCGCCGTGGCACCAAGGGAATCGGCGAGTGAGCACCCCTGCCGCATTGCTTGAACTGCGCGGCATCGCGAAGCGCTTCGGCGCTTCGCGCGCGCTCTCGGGCGTGGACTTCTCGCTGCAGGCCGGCGAGATCCACGCCCTGTGCGGCGAGAACGGCGCGGGGAAGTCGACGCTGATGAACATCATCGACGGCATCCACCAGCCCGACGAAGGCGAGATCGTGCTGTGCGGCCAGAAGGTCGTCATCGACGGTCCCGCCCACGCCATGCGCCTGGGCATCGGCCTGGTGCACCAGGAAATCGCCCTGTGCGCCGACGCCACCGTGGCCGAGAACATCTTCATGCCGGAAATCAACGCCGGCAAGCAGGCGTGGATGAACTTCTCCGCCTTGAACACGCGCGCCGCGACAGTGCTGGCGCGCCTGGGCCAGGACATCGACCCGGCCGCGCTGGTGCGCGACCTGAGCATTTCGAGCCAGCAGCTGGTGGAGATCGCCAAGGCGCTCACGCTCGACTGCAAGGTGCTCATCCTCGACGAGCCCACCGCCGCCCTCACCGACAACGAATCGGCCGCGCTCTTCCGGGTGCTGCACGACCTCAAGGCGCAGGGCATCGGCATCATCTACATCAGCCATCGCATGGCCGAGATCTTCACGCACTGCGACCGCGCCACCGTGCTGCGCGACGGGCGCAACGTGCACAGCGGCCCGCTCGAAGGCATGACGCCCGACGAGCTGGTGCGCCGCATGGTCGGGCGCGACCTGGGCAACTACTACCCGCCCAAGCAAGCCGGCGCTGCCGCTGACGCGAACGCCGGTCCCGTGCTGGAAGTCGACGGCATCGCCGACGACGATCGCGTGCACGGCATCTCCTTCACGCTGAAGCGTGGCGAGATCCTCGGCATTGCCGGGCTCATGGGCGCCGGGCGCAGCGAGCTGGCCGAGACCGTGTGCGGCCTGCGCCCCGCGCGGCGCGGCGCCGTGCGCCTGAACGGCAAGACGCTCGCCATCCGCAAGTACAGCGACGCGCTACGCGAAGGCATCGCCTACCTCAGCGAAGACCGCAAGGCGGCCGGCGTGTTCCTCGACCTGCCGATCGCGCAGAACATCTCGTCGATGGCGCTGCGCCGCGTGAGCTCGGCCCTGGGCCTGCTGCAGCGCGCCACCGAACACCGGCTCGCGGTGCAGCTGGGCGCCAAGCTCAACCTGAAGTCGGACGGCGTGGCGATCGAGGTGTCGAGCCTGTCGGGCGGCAACCAGCAGAAGGTGGCGATCGCCAAGCTGCTGGCCACGCAGCCCGCGGTGCTGCTGATGGACGAGCCCACGCGCGGCGTGGACGTGGGCGCGAAATCCGAGATCCACCACATCCTGCGCGACCTGGCCGACCAGGGCGTGGGCGTGGTGGTGATCTCTTCCGAACTGCCCGAGATCATCGGCCTGTGCGACCGCGCACTGGTGATCCGCGAAGGGCGATTGGCGGGCGAACTGGCCCATGACGAGATGACGGAGGAAGCCCTGCTGCGGCTGGCCTCCGGACTTTGCGAACCCGAAGAGGCAATGGCATGAACTTTCCGACCAGAATCGACGCAGGCGCCGCGGCCACGGCCACGGCCGGCTCCCTGCAACCCCGCCGAACAGGAGACCCCGTGAAGCAGGCCAACAAGCTCACGAGCATGCGCGAGGCCGGGCTGGTGCTGATCATCGTGGCGCTGTGCGTTGCGATGAGCTTCGCATCGCCCTACTTCCTCACCTGGGACAACGTGCGCGCGATGCTGCTGTCCTTCTCCATCGAAGGCATCGTGGTGGTGGGCATGACCATCCTTCTCATCGTCGGCGGCATCGACCTGTCGGTGGGCTCGGTGGTGTGCTTCGCGATGGTGGTGACCGGCAAGCTCTTTCTCATGGGCATGGACCCGTGGCTCGCGAGCCTGGTGGCCATCGGCGCCAGCGGCCTCATCGGCGCCATGATCGGCGGCTGCGTCACGCGCATCGGGCTGAACCACTTCATCGCCTCGCTGGCCTTCATGGTGATCGTGCGCGGCCTGTGCCTGGCGCTCACGCAGGGCACGCCGCAGTCGCTGTTCTCGCTGCCGGCCGAGTTCAAGTTCATCGGCCAGGGCACGCTGTTCGGCGTGCCGGCCGTGATCCTGATCTTCCTGGCCATCGTGATCGTGAGCGACTTCGTGCTGCGCCGCTCCACCCTGCTGCGCCGCGTGTTCTACACCGGCAGCAACGAGAAGGCCGCGCTGTACGCCGGCATCCGCGTGGGCCGCGTGAAGTTCTGGGTCACGGTGCTGTGCTCCGCCTCGGCGGGCCTGGCCGGCGTGATCTACACGGCGCGCTTCGGCGCCGCCACGCCGACCTTCGGCATGGGCATGGAACTCAACGTGATTGCCGCGGCCGTGATCGGCGGCGCCAGCCTCAAGGGCGGCTCGGGCACCGTGCTCGGCGCCGTGCTCGGCCTGGCACTGCTGTCGGTGGTGACCAGCTCGCTGATCCTGCTCGACGTGTCTCCTTACTGGCAGGACGTGATCAAGGGCCTGATCCTGCTCGCGGCCGTGACCATCGACCACATCCTGAACACGAGAAAGACCAAGCGATGAGCAGCGCAACCCCAATGAAGAAAACCACCCTCGGCCCCTCGGGCATCGAATGCTCGGCCATCGGCCTGGGCACCTGGGCCATGGGCGGATGGATGTGGGGCGGTGGCGACAACGCAGCCGCCGTGATCGCCATCCAGGCCTCGCTCGATGCGGGCGTGACCCTGATCGACACCGCGCCGGCCTACGGTCTGGGCCGCTCCGAGAGCATCGTCGGCACCGCGCTCAAGGGCCGCCGCCACGAGGCCGTGATCGCCACCAAGTGCGGCCTGGTGTGGCACACGCAGCAGGGCACGCACTTCTTCGAGGAAGACGGCCACCCGGTGTACCGCTACCTCGGACGCGACTCGATCTTCCATGAATGCGAAGAGAGCCTGAAGCGCCTGCAGACCGACTACATCGACCTGTACATCACGCACTGGCAGGACCACACGACGCCCGTGGCCGAGACCATGGACGCGCTGCTGGCGCTCAAGAAGCAGGGAAAGATCCGCGCCATCGGCGTGAGCAACGCGACGCCCGAGATTCTTTCGGAGTACCTGAAGCACGGCCCGGTCGATGCGGCGCAGGAGCTCTACAGCCTCATCGACCGCGGCATCGAGACCACGCTGGCGCCGCTGTGCGCCGAGCACAACGTGGCGGTGCTGGGCTACTCCTCGCTGGCGCTGGGCCTCTTGGCCGGCCCCATCGACCCCGCGCGCGAGTTCAAGGGCGACGACCAGCGCGCCACCAACCCGCGCTTCAGCGAAGCCAACCGCGCGAAGCTGAAGGCCTTCTTCGACACGCTGGAGCCGCTGCGCACGCACCTGGGCTGCTCCTTCGGCCAGATGATGATCGCCTGGACCGTGGCTCGCGGCACCGTCTCGGTGGCACTGTGCGGTGCGCGCGTGCGCCAGCAGGCCATTGAAAACGCCGGCGCCGGTGCGGTCGTGCTCGACAGCGAAGCCCTGCAGCTGATCGACGCTGCGGCCAAGCGCCACCTGGACGCGCTCGCCTGAGCGCGCGCATTTCTTCCCTTCCTTTTTCCTCAACACGGAGTTCTTCCTTCATGTCGAAAGACAAGACCGCGCGGCTCAACCGCCTGCTGCACAACGGCCGCTGCCTGGACATCGCCCTGGACCACGGCGTGTGCAACGAACCCACCTTCCTGGACGGCCTGGAGGACATGCCCGGCGTGATCGACAAGCTCGTGGCCGCGAAGCCCGATGCGATCCAGCTGAACTACGGGCAGTCCGACCTGCTGCAGGACCGGCCCGGGCGCGATCGCCCCGCGCTGGTGATGCGCCTGGACATGGGCAACCCCTACAACGCCGTGCACCACCGCGTGATGTGGGCCGTGCTGCAGAACCAGGACGACCCGGTGCTGCCTGCCGTGCAGCGGGACGCGGCCTGCGTGGTCGTCAACCTGTTCATGCTGCCCGACGAGCCCGACCTGTTCCGCCAGTGCGTGCAGAACATCGCCCGCGTGCGCGCCGACTGCGACCGCTACGGCATGCCGCTCATGATCGAGCCGCTGGTGATGCAGGCGCCCACGGCCACCAGCCGCTACATGGTGGACGGCGACGCCGAAAAAATCGTCACGCTCACGCGCCTGGCGCGCGAGATGGGCGCCGACATCGTCAAGGCCGACCCGACCACCGACGCCACCGACTTCCACCGCGTGGTGCAGGCCGCGCGCTGCCCCGTGCTCGTGCGCGGCGGCGGGCGCGAAGACCTGCAGCAGGTGTTCGCGCGTTCGCGCGTGCTCCTGGACCAGGGCGCCGTCGGCATGGTGTACGGCCGCAACGTCTACCAGCACGCCAACCCCTCGGCGGTGGTGAGCGCGCTGATGGCCATGATCCACGACGGTGCCAGCGCCGAAGCGGCCTGGAACCTCTACGAATCGGGCGGCGTGAAATAAGAGCGCCCAGGCGCCGGTGCCTTCCACGCGGAAGGCGCCGGCGCCAACCAGCGGGAGAGCAAGACAGAAGAAGAAGTGGACGGCGGACAACGCATGCGTTGCCCGCCGGGGGCGCGCCTGCGCGTGCGCTTTCCCTGCAAGCGACCGAGTGACTCGAGAGAACCAAGGACAAGAGGGTTCCCTGCGAACTTCAAACAACCTGGAGGCGACGATGAAGATCCGGTATTTCCTGATGGCGTTCCTGGTGCCGTGCGTCACATTGCTGACGCATGCGGCAATCACCGGGGTCAGTCCGATGACGACCCTCAACAAGATGGCCACGGCGGCTGCCGCTGTCGTGGCCGACCCGCTCCCGCTGCAGGGGCCGGGCCTGGGCAACCTCACCTACACCTCGGCGGAACTGTTCAAGCCGGTGTCGATGATCACCAGCGCCGCGCACCCGCTCGACCCGGCGCACAGCGACGCCTACGAGGCGCGCGACGTGCCCGCCACGTACCCGGGCCGCAAGGACTACGGCATGAACGCCGGCATCATGGTCAACGGCTACTTCCTCACCTCCTTCGCGCCGGACAGCGGCCTCGGCCCCGGCGGCTTCCTGCTGTACGACGTGTCGAACCCGCGCCAGATCAGGCTCGTCAAGAAGATCTACGAGCCCGATGACGCGACAGGCGGTCGCACCAAGGAATTCCGCGAGACGCACTCCTTCGGCACCGCGAAGATCGGCGGCAAGACCTACGTCGTGCTGCCCAGCATCAACGGCGTCGAGTTCTGGGACTTCACCGACATCAACGACATCAAGCAGGTGAAGAAGCTGGCGCTGCCCGGCGTCAACTCGGGCGACTACGAGAACGTGTCCTGGCAGCTGTGGTGGCAGGCGCCCTACCTGTACGTGGCCTCGGCCGGCCGGGGCATGTTCATCGTCGACGCGACGGACCCCGCGAACGCGGTGGTCGCCAACCGCGGCGCCGGCAAGCCCAACCCGGTGCCCACCGGCGAGCTCGGCGGCTTCCGCCTTGGCCCGATCTTCACCATGGGCAACCACATGGTGCTGACCGCGATGGAAAGCAACGGCGGTTTCGCGAGCCTGGACATCTCCGACCCGCTCAACCCCAAGGTGCTCGATTCCATCGCCGGCGCCACGCCGTTCTATTACGCGACCTGCTTCGACGGCAAGAGCGTGCACGCCTCCGCGCGCGGCAGCGGCGCCAAGATGTACAGCTACGACCTGAGCGACCGCTCGCGCTTCGTGGCCGAGGACAACCGGCTCGTCATCGACGAGCAGCTGTACTGCGCCACGCAGGACAACTACGTCATCCAGGGCGCGCAGACGCGCATCCACAAGGTCGACGTGAGCAACCCGCTGAACCACGTGGAAGTGGGCCGCGGCAGCATCCTGCGCGAAGACGACCCGAACTTCTCGCATTCGGACAACGGCCAGGTCGCGATGTTCGGCAACCTCGTCTTCGTGGGCAACGACCACGGCTCGGGCAGCGGCTTCGTCGTGCACGCGGTAGACCCCGACACCACCAAGCCCGAAGTGAAGCAGGTCTCGCCCGCCAACGGTGCGAAGCAGCAGGCCCTCAGCTCGCGCATCGGCCTGGGCATGACCGACAACATCCTGCCGGAGAGCGTGAACAGCAACACCTTCATCGTGCGTCCGGTGGGCGGCAACACGCTGGCGGGCACCTACAGCGTGCAGCTGGGCATCGTCAACTTCCATCCCGCGCAGCCGCTGCTGCCGGGCACCAGCTATGAGGTGTTCCTGCCGGCCAACGGCGTGAAGGACTATGCGGGCAACGCCATCGGCGCCGACTACCGCTCCACCTTCAACACCGGCAACGCCAGCGACATCAACCTGATGCACCACTGGCCGCTGACGGGCAACCTGGGCGACCAGATCGGCGCCAACAACGGCACGCCCGCCACCGGCGATGCCTTCGAGAGCATCGGCCTGAACTTCGCGAACCGCACCGCCGGCGTGCCGCTGAAGAACGACACCGTGGCCAGCGCGCTGGGCGGCACCGCCTCGCTGAGCTTCTACATGAAGACCACGCAGGCCGGCGCTGCCAACTCGTGGACCGCGCCCGGCATCTTCGGTCGCGACCAGTCGGGCGGCACCGACGACGTGTTCTGGGGCTGGCTGGACACCGGCGGTCGCATCAAGCTCTCGGTGGGCAACGACGGCGGCACCACCTCCACCGCGGCCGTGAACGACGGCAACTGGCACCACGTCGTGCTCACGCGCGACGCGGCCTCGGGCGCGCAGGCGGTGTACGTCGACGGCGTGAAGACCACGTCGACCGGGCCGACCGGCACCAAGGGCCTGTCGACCAAGTTCCAGGTCATGGGCCAGATCCAGGGCAACACCGCGCTCTTCAAGGGCACGCTGGCCGAGGTGCGCGTGTACGGCCGCGTGCTCGGCCAGGCCGAAGTGGACACGCTGCGCGGCCAGGCCATCATCGGCGACCCGGGCCTGGGCGGCGGGCCCAAGCTGGTCAACGGCCAGCTGAGCTTCAACCCCGCGACGCTCGGCGCCAGCGGCGTGCAGTTCCGCTGGAACTTCGGCAACGGCACGCAGACGGCCTTCTCGAACCAGCCGAACACGAGCTACACCTACACCACCCCCGGCCACTACACGGTGACCCTGACGGTGAAGGACAGCAGCGGCCGCGAGACCTACTACACCTACAACGTGACCGTCATCGCGCCGGTCACCGCGACCGCGCCCACGCACACGACCAACATCGCGGGCGATGCGAGCCGGGTGTACTCGGTGAACCCCGACAGCGGCACGGTGGCCGCCATCGACGCGCAGACCCTCGCCAAGCTGTGGGAAGTGCGCGTCGGCGACGAGGCCAAGACGCTGGCTGTGGGCCCCGACGGCCGCATCTGGGTCGCGGTGCAGGGCGAGGACAAGCTGGTGGCGCTCAACGCCGCCGACGGCTCGCAGTCGGTGTCGATCCCGCTGGCCTACGGCAGCGGTCCCTACGGCGTGGCCTTCACGCCCAACGGCGCCAAGGGCCTGCTCACGCTGGAAAGCAAGTCGGTGCTCATGAGCTTCGACCCGAGCAACGGCGCCACCACCGGCGCGCTGGCGCTCGAGGGCGGCGTGCGCGGCATCGCCGTGAGCGCCGACTCGCAGGTGGCCTACGTCACGCGCTTCAAGTCGAAGATGACGGGCGGCCAGCTGCACAAGGTGAACCTGCAGTCGCTGACCGCGCTGCAGACCATCCCGCTGCCGGTGGACACCACGACCGTCGACACCGAGAGCCGCGCGCGCGGCGTGGCCAACTACCTGAGCCAGGTGGTGATCTCGCCCGACGGCTCGCGTGCCGTGCTGCCTTCGAAGAAGGACAACATCGTGCGCGGGCGCTTCCGCGACGGCAAGGACCTGCCGCACGACCAGACGGTGCGCTCCATCCTGTCGCAGGTGAACCTGCAAAACGCCGCCGAGGTGTTCTCCGAGCAGATCGACTTCGACGACCGCGCCCCCGCGCGCGCCGCGCTGTACTCGCCGGCCGGCGACTACCTGTTCGTGGCGCAGATGGAAGGCAACCGCGTCGCCATCGTCGACAGTTACACCCGCGCGATTCGCGGCGAGATCAACGCCAGCAGCGCCCCGCACGGCCTGTACCTGGACGCGGCGCGCAAGCGGTTGTTCGTGAACAACTTCCTGGCGCGCTCGGTGTCGGTGCACGACGTGGCGAAGGTGCTGTCGGCCGAGACCAACGCGGCGATCTTCCTGCAGAACGTGGCCACCGTGGCGCAGGAGCCGATGGCGGCCGCGGCGCTGCGCGGCAAGCAGGTGTTCTACAACGCAGCCGACCGGCGCATGAGCAAGGACAATTACATCTCCTGCGCCAGCTGCCACGCGGACGGCGGCGACGACGGCATGGTGTGGGACTTCACCCAGCGCGGCGAGGGTCTGCGTCGCACCATCAGCCTGCAGGGCCGGCGCGGCACCAGCCACGGCAAGCTGCACTGGACGGCCAACTTCGACGAGGTGCAGGACTTCGAGAACGACATCCGCAACGAGTTCGGCGGCACCGGTTTCCTGAGCAACGCCGACTGGGCCGCCACGCAGGCTCCGCTGGGGGCGCCGAAGGCCGGCAAGAGCGCGCAGCTGGACGACCTGGCCGTGTACCTGGGCTCGCTCAACAAGTACATGCGCAGCCCGGCGCGCGCCGCGGACGGCAGCCTGAGCGTGGACGCGGTGCGCGGACAGACCGTGTTCAACACGGCCCAGTGCGCCACCTGCCACACGGGCGCCACCTTCCGCGACGGCCTGCGGCACGACGTGGGGACCATCCAGGCCTCGTCGGGCAAGGGCAGCAACCAGCCGCTGGCGGGCGTGGGCTTCGACACGCCGACCCTGTCGGGCACCTGGAACACCACCGCGTTCTTCCACAACGGCCAGGCGGCCACGCTGCAGGACCTGCTCGCGGGCGGCCACGGCAACGCCTCCAGCCTGCCGGCGAACGATGTGGTGGCGCTGCGCGAGTACGTGCGCTCGCAGGACACCGCCCCGGCGGTGGTCACGCGGCTGCGCTCCGACCTCAACCCGACGATGTGCGTGAACATCAAGGGGGCCTCGACCACCAGCGGCGCGACGGCGGTGCAGTGGCCGTGCGGCAACGCGGGCAACGAGAAGTTCACGATGACGCCCGTCACCGGCGGCTACGTGCAGTTCATCGCCGAGCACAGCGGCCTGTGCCTGGCGCAGAACGGCACGGCGACCACGAACGCGGCCGTGGTGCAGGTGGCCTGCTCGTCGGGCAACACGGCGCAGTGGAGCCTGGTGGGCGGCACGGTGCGCAACCGCGCCTCGGGCTCGTGCCTGGACGTGCCGAACGGCTCGACCACGCAGGACACGGCGCTGATCACCTGGACCTGCAACGGCGGCAACAACCAGAACTGGACACAGCTGCCGTAAGCTCTTCGCTTCGCGCCTGAGCCCAGGCCGGCCGTTTCGACGGCCGGCCTTTTTTTCGTCTGGCGCATGACCTCCCGCGTCATGGATTCGATGCACCCGTTCTGGAACAGTGGGTCCATCGATTCACCAACCAGGAGAAAAAACCATGACCGGCTTCAACATCCTCCCGCTCGCCGTCGCCCTGCTGATCGGCATTGCCGCACTGGGGTCGTGCATCGGCATCGCGCTGGTGGGCCAGAAGTTCCTCGAAGGCACGACGCGCCAGCCCGAGCTGGTCGACACGCTGCAGACCAAGTTCTTCCTGGTCGCAGGCGTGACCGACGGGGCCTTCATCATCGCGACCGGCATCGGCCTCTGGTTCGCCACTGCAAGTCCGTTCGGTTGACGTTTGCGTAACCTTTCGCGAGGGTCCGGCGCGGCGAAGGCGACACGGTTCACTGGCACCATTCGTGCTAGTACCGTTGACACCGAATTGTTTACGGCTAAAGTATTTAACTATCAACAGTTCAGTTGTCTCAACCCTTCCCTAGCCGGAGAACCCGATGCGCCCCACGTTCCTGAAATCGCCCGCGCTGCCGCGCACCCTGATCTCGCTGCTGCTGTGCGGCGCCGCCCTCGGGGCCTCGGTGTCGGCCGTGGCCGCGCCGGTCAAGGTGGGTTTGGCCCTTGACATCTCGGGGCCTTTCGCGGCCCTGGGCGCCGAGGCGCGTGACGGCTTCGCGCTGGGCATCAAGCAGCTGAACGGCAAGCTCGGCGGGCAGGACGTGGAGTTCGTGCAGGCCGACATGGCCGGCAGCCCCGACCAGGCCAAGCAGCTGGTCGACCGCATGATCCAGCGCGACAAGATCGACATCTTCAGCGGCCCCATCGGCTCCAACGTGGCGCTGGCCGTGGGCCCGACGCTGTTCAACGCCAAGGTGCCCTACCTGTCGGCCAACGCCGGCCCGAGCCAGTTCGCCGGTGCGCAGTGCAGCCCCTACTTCTTCGGCACCGCCTACCAGAACGACCAGTTCCACGAGGCCGCCGGCAAGTTCGCACAAGACCGCGCGTTCAAGAAGATCGTGCTGATCGCCCCCAACTACCCGGCCGGCAAGGATGCGCTGGGCGGTTTCAAGCGCCAGTTCAAGGGCCAGGTGGCCGACGAGCTGTACACCAAGCTGGGCCAGATCGACTATGCCGCCGAACTCGCGCAGCTGCGCGCGGCCAAGCCCGACTCGATCTACTTCTTCCTGCCCGGCGCGATGGGCATCAACTTCATCAAGCAGTTCGTGGGCGCGGGCCTGTCGAAGGACATCACGCTGGTCACCAGCGGCTTCTCGGCCGACGAGGACGTGATCGGCGCCGTGGGCGAGCCCATGCTCGGCCTGTTCAACACCTCGCACTGGGCGCACGACCTGGACAACGCCGCCAACAAGGCCTTCGTGGCCGCGTTCCGCAAGGAATACAACGGCCGCTACCCGTCGGTGTACGCCGCGCAGGCCTATGACGCGATCCTCGCGATGGACGCCGCCGTGAAGCAATCGGGCGGCAACGCGCAGAACCGCGACGCCGTGGTCGCCGCCCTGAAGAAGGCCAACTACGCCTCGACGCGCGGCACCTTCAAGTACGCGAACAACCACTTCCCCATCGAGAACTTCTACCTGCGCGTGATCGGCAAGGACGCGCAAGGCAAGGTGACGAACAAGCTGATCAATACGGTTCTCACGAACTATGGCGACAGTTATGCCGCCAAGTGCAACATGAAGTGATGCGGCTCGTCTTTCCATGAGCGGCATCCTCGTCCTCGAGCAATTGCTCAACGGCATCGGCTACGGCCTGATGCTCTTTCTTCTGGCGGCGGGCCTCACGCTGGTGTTCGGCATCATGGACGTGCTGAACTTGGCGCACGGCTCGCTGTTCATGGCCGGCGCGTATGTGGCAGCCGAGGCGCACACGCGCACCGGCTCGTTCGCCGCCGCCATCGTGGTGGCGGTGCTCGTCACCGTGGTGGTGGCGCTGCTCATCGAGGTGCTGCTGATGCGCCGCCTCTACAAGCGCGACCACCTGGCGCAGGTGCTCGCCACCTTCGGCGTGATCCTGGTGGCCGACGACATCGTCAAGATGATCTGGGGCCCCTCGCCCGTGATGGCGCCCACGCCGGCCGCGCTCTCGGGCCCGGTCGAGCTGATGGACGGCCTGCCCTACCCCTCGTACCGCCTCGTGGTGCTCGCGGGCGGCCTGCTGATGGCGCTGGCGCTGTACGTGCTGGTGAACCACACGCGCATCGGCATGCGGGTGCGCGCAGGCGCGTCCGACCGGCCGATGGCCGAGCTGATGGGCGTGCGCGTGGGCCGCATCTTCAACGGCGTGTTCCTGCTCGGCGCGGCGCTGGCCGCGCTGGCCGGCGCGCTCATGGGCCCGATCGTCGCGGTGCAGGTGGGCATGGGCGAAGCCATCCTGATCCCGGCGCTGGTGGTGCTGGTGATCGGCGGCATCGGCTCGGTGCGCGGCGCCTTCGTGGCCGCGCTGCTGGTCGGCGTGGTCGACACCATCGGCCGCGCCTTCGTGCCGATGCTGCTGCGCGCCACGCTGCCGCCCGCCACGGCGGCCGACCTGGGGCCGCTGTTCGCCGAAGTGGCGATGTACGCGCTGATGGTCGTCGTCCTGATCTTCCGGCCCTCCGGCCTCTTCTCCGCCCGCGCATGAAACCCTCGTCACGCACCTTCGGCCTCGGGCTGCTCCTCGTGGCGCTCGCGGCCTTTCCGCTGGTCGCGCCGCTGTTCGGGCTCGACTTCTACATCGGCTTCGTGCGGCGCGTGCTCGTCGTCGCGCTGGCCGCCGCGAGCCTGAACTTCATCCTCGGCTTCGGCGGCATGGTGGCGCTCGGGCATGCGGGCTTCATCGGCATGGGCGCCTACACGGTGGTGGCGCTCAGCGACGCCGGCGTGATGTCGGCCTGGATCCTGTGGCCCATGGCCGCGCTGGTGGCCGGCCTGGTGGCCGCGCTGATCGGCACGGTGGCGCTGCGCACGCGCGGCGTGTACTTCATCATGACCACGCTGGCCTTCGCGCAGATGCTGTACTTCGTCGTCGTGTCGCTGCGCAAGTACGGCGGCGACGACGGCTACACGCTGATGTCGCGCCCCACGCTGCTGCCGGGCCTGGACCTGGGCAACGAATCGACCTTCTACTGGGTGGTGCTCGTGGTGGTGGCGCTCGCGCTGTGGTGGCTGCACCGCGCCACGCAGGCGCGCTTCGGCCATGCGCTGATGGGCATCCGCGACAACGAGACGCGCATGCGCGCGCTGGGCTACCCGGTGTTCCGGCTGCAACTCGTCGCCTTTGCCATCGCGGGCGCGATCGCCGGGCTGGCCGGCGCGCTGCTGGCCGGCGGCAACGGCTTCGTGAGCCCCGCGACCATGCACTGGACGCAGTCGGCCACGCTGGTGGTGATGGTCGTCATCGGCGGCCTGGGCCGCAGCTGGGGCGGGCCGGTGGGCGCCGTGGTCTGGCTGGTGCTCGAGGAAGCGCTCAAGCAGCACACCGAACACTGGCACATGCCGCTGGGCCTGCTGCTGATCGCCGTCGCCCTCTGGGCCCCGCGCGGCCTGGCCGCGCTGTCGACGAAACGCCGCACGGTCGCAGCAGCAGCGGCTTCCGCTGCAACTGCCGCAGGGAGCGCCAAGCCATGAGCCTTTTCAGAATCGAAGGGTTGGTCAAGCGCTTCGGCGGCCTGCTGGCGACCGACCACGTGAGCCTCACGGTGGAGCGCGGCGAAGTGCATGCGCTCATCGGCCCCAATGGCGCGGGCAAGACCACGCTGGTGAACCTCATCACCGGCCTGCTGGAGGCCGACGCGGGCCGGCTGATGCTCGACGGGCAGGACATCACGGCCTACAAGGACCACCAGCGCGTGGCCGCCGGCATGTCGCGCTGCTTCCAGGTGACGCGCGTGTTCGCCAAGGAAACGGTGCACGACAACCTGATGCTCGCGGCGCAGGCCCATGCAGGGAGCAGCCTGCGTTTCCTGGCACCGCGTGCGAACGAACGCGACCTGGTCGACCGCGCCCACGCGCTGGCCGACCGCGTGGGCCTGGGCAGCGAGCGCCACCGCATCGCGGGCACGCTGCCGCACGGCGCGCAGCGCGCGCTCGACGTGGCCCTGGCGCTGGCCGCCGAACCCAAGCTGCTGCTGCTCGACGAGCCGATGGCCGGCATGGGCCCCGACGAGTCGGCGCGCATGGTCGATCTGATCGAATCGCTGCGCGCCTCGATGGCCATCCTGCTCATCGAGCACGACATGGACGCCGTGTTCCGCCTCGCCAACCGGCTCACGGTGCTGGTGCAGGGCAAGGTGCTGATGAGCGGCACGGCCGACGAAGTGCGGGGCCACCCCGATGTGCAAGCCGTGTACCTCGGCACCGAAGCGGAAGGACACGCATGAGCACGACGACCACGACATCCACCCTGCTCGAGGCCACCGCCATCGAGGCCGGCTACGGCGCCAGCCAGGTGCTGTTCGGCATCGACGTGCGCGTCGGTGCGGGCGAAGTGATGGCGCTGCTGGGCCGCAACGGCATGGGCAAGAGCACGCTGCTGAAGGTGCTGACCGGCACCATCGCGCCGATGCGCGGCGGCGTGCAGTTCTGCGGCGCGGCCATCGGCGGCCACCGGCCCGACGCCATCGCGCGGCGCGGCATGGCCATCGTGCCCGAGGGGCGCCACGTGTTCCCCAACCTCAGCGTGGACGAGCACCTGCGCGCCTTCGCACGGCCCCGGCCCGGCAGCGCGCCACGCTGGACCGTGGAGGCGCTGTACAAGCTCTTTCCGCGCCTGTCGGAGCGCAAGGCCAACGCGGGCAACCAGCTCTCGGGCGGCGAGCAGCAGATGCTGGCCATTGCGCGCGCACTGTCGACGCACCCGCGCCTGCTGATCCTCGACGAAGCCACCGAGGGCCTGGCCCCGGTGATCCGCGAGGAGATCTGGCACTGCATCGCCACGCTGAAGTCGGAGGGCGAGGCGATCCTCGTGGTCGACAAGTACGTGCAGCGCCTGCTGCCGCTGGCCGACCGCCACGTGATCCTCGAACGCGGACGCGTGGTGTGGCAGGGCGACTCGGCCGCGCTCGATGCCGACCGGTCGCTGTGGACGCGCTACCTGGGCGTGTGAGCCGGCGCTCGTCCGTTCGCTGCTAGCGCGGACGGCACGCCAGGAAGTTGGCCCACGTCACGTCGTCGCGGCCGATCCACTGGCTGTCCCATTGCAGGTCAAGGCCCGCCGTCGCCAGCGCTTCGGCGAACGCGTCTTTCGCCCAGTACACGGTCTGGTAGTCGCCGAGGGTCTCGCCTTCGCCGATGCGCATGGCCGCGAGAAAAACCCCGCCGGGCGCGAGCGCATCGAACACCTTGCGCAGCACCGGCGCGATCTGCGCGCGATCGACATGGATCAGCACGCACATCGCAAGGACTGCGTCGTAGGGCCCGCCCAGCGCATCCGTGACGACGTTGAGCAGCTCGCCCTGCTTGCCGCGTTCGGCCTGCAGGTCGAGAAACGCCTGGACCGCATCGGTGCGCTTCACGACCCCGCCCAGGGATTCGACGAAGTCGGCGTCCTGCCCCGACCCGGAACCGATCTCGAGCACGGTGCCGCCGGCGGGCACGCGCTGCATCATCCGGCGCACCGCCTCCTCGATCTCGGGCGGCCGGTGGCCCGCCACGATCGCGTTGTAGTCGCGCGCGGACGCTTCGTAGGACGCAAGGGTGCGGTCCATGTGCTCGCGCACCGGGGTGGGGGCGGTCATGGGCGCCTTTGCCGGGTTCAGACCGAGCGCGTGATGCCGCCGTCCACGCGCAGGTTCTGCCCCGTGATGTAGCCCGCGCCCTCGGAGGCCAGGAAGCCGATGGTGGCGGCGATCTCTGCGCTGCGGCCGTAGCGGCCCATCGGGATGCGTTCGCGAAACACTTCTTTCTCGGGCAGGCTGTCGATGAAGCCGGGCAGCACGTTGTTCATGCGCACGTTGTGCTTGGCGTACTGGTCGGCGAAGAGCTTGGTGAAGGCCGCGAGGCCGGCGCGGAACACGCCCGAGGTCGGGAACACCGGGTCGGGCTCGAAGGCGGCGAAGGTCGAGATGTTGATGATCGCGCCGCCGCCCTGCTTCACCATGTGCGGCGCCACGAGGCGCGCGGGGCGCACGGCGCTCAGGAAGTAGACGTCCATGCCGCGGTGCCAGTCGTCGTCGCTGATCTCCAGGATCGGTGCGCGCGGGCCGTGTCCGGCGCTGTTCACGAGCACGTCGATGCGGCCCCATTCGGCCATGACCTGGTCCACGAGGCGCTGGATGTCGTCGTTCGACTGGTTGGAGCCGGTGACGCCGAGGCCGCCGAGTTCCTGCGCCAGCGCCTCGCCCTTGCCCGACGAGGACAGGATGGCCACGCGAAAGCCGTCGTCCGCGAGCTTGCGCGCCGCGGCGGCGCCCATGCCGCTGCCGCCGGCGGTGACGATGGCTACTTTCTGATCTGACATGGTGGGTTCTTCCTTCGGATGAAACCCCGTAGCCTACCCCTCGATGTCCCAGCGCGCTTTCACGGGGAAAGGCGCGCTGTCCTGCAGGGTGAAGCGCTTCAGGTCTTCGTCGAACTCGGCCTGCGGCATCAGCGAGGGCACCTGCTCGGGCCTGGCGCGCGGGCCCGTCTTGAAAGGCCGCGACACCAGCGGCTGCCGGCTCAGCGCCCGCAGGTAGGCGGCGGTTTCCGTGTCGTCCATGAAAGCCGTGACGGTGGCCACGTCGGCCGCGATGCGCTCGGCCATCTCGGGCTCGGACAGGTCCCAGTCGCCGAGGTAGCTCAGGTCGACAAAGGCTTCCAGGAATTTCGCGCAGACGAAATCGGCGAACGAGCCGTGGCCGACGCTGCTTTCCTCATCGTCGTGCCACACGAAGGCCACGCCCACGGCGCCGCCATCCAGCGGCACGAGGCAGTAGGCGTCGCCCGCGCCCGATTGCGCAAAGGGCAGGAAGCGGCGGCCGTCCTGCCACTTGGCGTCGAGCCACTCATCGAGGTCGTTGGCCGCCTGCTCGGCGTCCAGCCACTCGAAGTCGGGGAAGCCGACCAGATCAGGCGGCCCGCTGGCGAGGAGCTGTTGCAGCAGCGGGGGAATTTCGATGCCGGTGCGGCGCGAGAGATCGTCGAACGTCATCGCTCAGGCCGTCGGCAACGTGGCCTGCATCGACGGCCGGTGGTTGAACGCCGCGAACCACTTCGCGCTGTTCGGCGCCTGGGCGCGCCAGTCCACCGAGGGAAAGCGGAAGTCCATGTAGCCCAGCGCGCAGCCGAAGGCGATGGTGCCGATGTCGACGCGATCGCCGAACGACGGCGCCGCCGCTTCCAGCCATTCGAGGCCGGTGCGCACCTTGTCGAGCTGGCCATCGGTCCAGTCGCTCCAGCGCAGCGCCTCGGGGCGCAGCATGGTCTCGTAGCGCGCGAGCAGCGCGGCGCCGGTCATGCCGTCGGCCAGCGACAGCTCGGTCAGGCGCGCCCAGCGCGCGGGCCCGGAGGCCGGGAACAGACCGCCGGCGTACGCGGTGTCGAGGTACTCGCAGATCACGCGGCTGTCGAACAGTGCCTGGCCGTCGTCGGTGAGAAAGGTCGGCACCTGGCCCAGCGGGTTGGTCGGCAGGATGCGGGCGTCGCGCTTCACCGGGCCGGCCGCGCTGGGCAGCTTCTCGATGCGGTCGGCCACGCCCAGCTCGTGGGCCACGACCATGCACTTGCGCACGAAGGGAGACGCGGGAGAGAAGAAGATCTTCATGGCCGGAGTGAGCGAGTAGGTGTTGAAAAAGGAGGCAGGCCGTTCAGCCCGTGATCGGCGTGCGCGGCGACCCCGGCTTGCGGATGCGCAGCATGCCCTCCTGCGCCGCCGAGGCCACGAGGCGGCCGTCGCGCGTGTAGAGGCTGCCGCGGCACAGGCCGCGCGCGCCGCCCGCGCTGGGCGAGTCGACCACGTAGAGCAGCCAGTCGTCGAAACGGAAATCGCGGTGGAACCACATCGCGTGGTCCAGGCTGGCAGGGCGCACCTGGCCGCTCATGAAGCTCAGCCCGTGCGGCAGCATCGCGGCGCGCAGCAGGCCGTGGTCGGAGGCGTAGGCCAGCAGCGCGCGGTGCACCGTCAGGTCGTCGGGCAGCGGCGCGATGGCGCGCATCCAGATGGCGCTCTGGTTCTCGGTGGGGCGCACCTCGGGCCGCAGCAGGTCTTCGGGGTCGACGCGCCGGTACTCGATGCCGTGCGGCTGGATCGCCTTGGAGCGCCAGGGTTCGGGCAGGCGGTCGCCGAGCGCGATGCGCTGGTCGAGTTCGCTGGTCAGGCCCTCGGGGCCTTCGACCGCGGGCATGGGGAACTGGTGCTCGACGCCCTCGTCCACGGTCTGGAACGAGGCCGACATCTCGAAAATGATGCGGTCCTGCTGGCGCGCCACCACGTGGCGCGTGGTGAAGCTGCGGCCGTCGCGCACGCGGTCGACGCTGTACTCGATGGGCGCGTGCTCGCCGGGCAGCAGGAAGTAGGCGTGCATCGAATGCACCGGGCGCTCGGCGCCCACCGTGAGGCTGGCGGCCATGAGCGACTGGCCGAGCACCTGGCCGCCGAAGACGGCGGGCGTGCCGATGTCCTCGCTCTGGGCCAGGAAACGGTCGCCGCCCAGCGGTTCGAGCTGCATGAGGGCGACGAGGTCGGCAACGAGGCGGGCGGCAAGGACGGGTTCAGGGGTCATCGGGGGAAGGGATTCGGCGCAGAAAAGCAATCCACGACGATAGCAAAGGCCGGGCCCGCGCGCTGTCGCGGCCCGGTCAGCGGCGCCCGGCGGGCCTACTTGAAGAAGCAGATGTCCAGCATCAGGCGCAGGCTGCAGCCGTGGTCGGTGCCGCCGTCCACCATGCGCACCGGCACGCCGCCCAGCAGCATCGCGCCGTCGGCGCCGTACGTCAGCGGCGAACGCGCGGCCTGGGTGAACGGACCGCTGAGCGTTTCCTGCTCGACGTACTTCAGGTACTGGCGCCGCGAGAAATCGACCGTGTCGGCCGACTTCAGCGCCACCGCCGCGTAGCGCTTGCCGTAGACCGTGCCGAAGTAGCGCAGCACCGGCCCGGTGCGGTCGCCGTACTTCACCTCGGCCTTCGCGAAGCCGGTCTGGACGAGGAAGTTGCGGTCTTCGGGGGTCAGGTCGGCGTCGAAGGCCATCAGCACGTACTGGCCTTCGAAGCTCTGGTTGCGAGCCACCTTCAGTTCGCCGATGAGCGCGGGCGTGACCTTGGTGCGGCCGTCCCAGCGCAGCAGCGCGGCCACGGACGGGTCGCCGTCGAACACGTAGTGGTACTTGTCGCCGGCGATGGCGACCTTGCGGCCGTCCTTGGCCGCGACGAAGCTCAGCACGCGGTCCTTGCCGTGGACGGGGTCGCCCTCGGGGGTGCTGGCGCAGCCCACCTGCAGCAGGCCGAAGGCGGCGCAGGCCAGCGCCAGGAAGAATCGACGCGCGGGGGTCGACAGCGAAGAAGAAAGAGGCACGGTGTGTCCGGGGTTCGAGTTCATCCAGCCCCGGACTCTAGCGCCGCGCAGCCCTCAACGGTCCAGGTCGACGCCGTCGGCCAGCAGCTTTTTCTGCAGCGCCGCCACGTCGATCGCCGCGAAGCGCCCGCTGCCCAGCGAGGCCGCCGCGGTGCCCGCCGCCTGCCCCATGACGAAGCAGCCGCCGCTGGCGCGCGCGGCCGACTGGCCTTCGTGCGTCATCGAGGCGCAGCGCCCGGCCACCAGCAGGTTGTCGAGCGTCTGCGGCACCAGCATGCGCCACGGCAGGTGGTTGTAGGCGTTGGCTTCGTCGCGCGGGAAGGCCCACTCGATGCGGCCGTCGGCGTGCATTTCCATCGGCCAGGCGTTCAGGCCGATGGTGTCGTCGAAGGTGGCCGAGCCGAGGATGTCCTCGCGGCCCAGCGCGTACAGGCCCTGGATGCGCCGCGTCTCGCGGATGCCGACCTGCGGCGCGATCTCCACGATGGCCGACGGCGCGAAGCCCGGCACCTCGGCCTGCAGGAACTTGAAGTACGCAGCGATCTGGCGCCGGCCTTCGAGCTCGCCGTCGCTGAGCTCGCGCGCATCGACGCCGTTCATCGCGCGGCCTTCGGCGTTGCGGATCTGCGTGACGTTGGCACGCCATTCGCGCGGGTCCTTGTTGGGCCGCAGGATCGCGCCTTCGCGCGGAAAGCTGTACTTGCCCGGGTGCTGCTGCTCGGCGCGCGCCATGAAGCCGTTGATGGCCGAGAACTCGCCCACCGCCTCCAGCGCGGCCGGTGCGTCGACCTGACCGATGCGGAACATGGTGGTCGGGAACAGCCCGCTGCCGTGGCCGTCGCCCACTTCGAAGGGCACGCCCGCGAAGGCCGCCACGTCGGCGTCGCCGCTGGCGTCGATGAAGGCGTTGGCGCGGATCGCCTGGCGGCCCGATTTCGTTTCGACCACCAGCGCGGCGATGCGCGCGCCATCGTGCAGCACCGCCGCGGCATACGCGTGGAACAGCATCTGCACACCGGCCGCTTCGAGCAGCTGGTCAGCGGCCAGCTTGTAGGCCGAGGTGTCGTACGAGCGCACGCAGATGCGCCCGCCCATGCCGTTCTGCGGCGCGTTCATGCCGTTGAAGCCGGCGATGCGGTCGATGAGGTCGTCGACCACGCCGCGCACCAGCTGCGTCATCTCGCCGCGGCGCTTGCCGTACAGGCCCGCGAAGTTGGTCACGCCGCCCGCGGTGCCCATGCCGCCGAGAAAACCGTAGCGCTCCACCAGCAGCGTGCGCGCGCCGTGGCGCGCGGCGCTCACGGCGGCGGCAATGCCGGCGGGGCCGCCGCCGACCACGACCACGTCAAAGTCGCCGAACACCGGCAGCGCGCGTGCCGGTTCGGTCAGGGTGTGTTGTTGCTGCGTCGTCGCCATCACTGGAGCTTGATGCCGCGGGTCGAAATGATCTTGCTCATGATCGCCGCCTCTTCCTTCACGCGCGTGCGCATGCCGTCGGGCGAGGTGCCCACGGCCTGCCAGCCTTGCTCGAAGAGCTTGCGGCGCACGTCGGGGTCTTTCATGACGATCTCGATCTCGCGGCTGATGCGTGCCTGCGCGGTCTTCGACAGGCTGGCCGGGCCGAGCAGCGCCACCCACACCTCGAGGCTGAAGTCCTTCACGCCGGCGTCGGCCAGCGGGGCGATCTCGGGCACCAGCGCGCTGCGCCCGCCCGTGAGGCCCACGGCCTTGAGCTTGCCGGCGCGGATCTGCGGCATGGCCACGCCCGGCGGGATCAGGCCCATCTGCACCTGGTCGCCCAACATGCCGGTGACGACCTGCGGGTTGCCCTGGTAGGGCACGTGCTCGGGCTTGAAGCCGTTCACGCGGCTCTTGAGAAGTTCCATGCCCAGGTGGCCGACCGAGCCCACGCCCACCGAGCCGTAGTTCCACTTGTCGCCGGCCTGGCGCGCGGCGTCGAAGAACGCGGTGCCCGAGGGCAGGCTGTTCTGCGCCACGAGCACCAGGGGCGCGGTGGCGATGAGCGACAGGTACGTGAAGTCCTTCGCCGGGTCGTACGGCAGCTTGGGGTACAGCATCTTCGACGACGTGAGGTTGCCGTTGATGACGATGCCCAGCGTGTGGTCGTCGGTGGCCTTGGCCACCTGGTCGGCCGCGATGTTGCCCGAGGCGCCGGCCTTGTTGTCCACCACGACCGGCTGGCCCAGCGCGCGGGACAGCGGCTCGGCGATGGTGCGCGCCGCGATGTCGGGCGTGGAGCCGCCCGGGAAACCCACCAGCAGGCGGATCGGCTTGGTCGGCCACGCGGGGGTGTCGGCGCTGGCGGACAGCGGCAGCGCCGCGGTGGCGGCCAGGCCGCAGGCGATCAGGAGGGCTCTCTTGGTGGCTTGCATGGAAAAAGACAGTTAAAAGGTAAACAAAAATGCAAAGAGAGCCAGCTTAACTGGCGCGCCGAGCCCTGGGCAAGGCGCACCCTCGTCAGTCGAGGCTGATGTTGCCCCGGCGCACCAGCTCCCCGTACACCTTCGACTTGGCCTCGGCATTGCGCTCGATCTCCTCGGGCGACCAGGCCAGCGGCTCGAAGGCGAAGGTGTCGAAGCGGGCGCGGATGTCCGGATCGGCGATGACCTTGGCCACGTCGGCGTTGATCTTGGCCTTCACGGCGGCCGACACGCCCTTGGGCGCCAGCAGCGACACGAAGGAGTTGACCTCCAGCGAAGCCGGGCCGCCGGCCTCGGCCATGGTGGGCACGTCGGGCATCTGCGGGATGCGCTTGGGCGCGGCCACGGCGATGTAGCGCAGCTTGCCGGCCTTGTAGATGCCCTGGCTCGACGGGATGCTCGCGAAGGCCCACGGCACCTCGCCGGTGCCCACGTTGGAATACAGCTGCGACACCTCACGGTACGGCGCGTGCCGCATGCGGATGCCCGTGAGCGCCTCGAGCTGCTGCGCGCCCAGGTGGCCCGGGCTGCCGACGCCCCACGAGCCGTAGACCACGCCTTCGGGGTTGGCCTTGGCGGCGGCGACCAGGTCGCCCATGGTCTTCCACTTCGACTCGGTGCCCACGGCCACGAAGAAGGGCGTGCGGAACAGCGAGGCGACCGGGTCGAAGTGCTGCAAGGTCACGAAGTTGCGCGACTTGTACAGGTGCGGCAGCGCGGCGATGTGCTCGCTGTCCAGCTGCAGCAAGGTGTAGCCGTCGGGCGCGGCGCGGCGCGCCTGGTCGATGGCGATGAAGCCGCCGCCGCCGGGCCGGTTGTCGACCACCACGCGCTGGTTCCACAGCCGCGAGAGCTTGTCGGACACGAGCCGCAGCACCGCGTCGGGGCCGCTGCCGGCCGCGAACGGGGTGATCAGCGTCACCGGCTTGCTCGGGTAGTCGCTGCCCTGCGCCCAGGCGCCGGAAGCGGCGGTCAGGGCCAGGACGGCGGTCGTCAGCAATGCGCGCGGAAAGTTCATGGGTTGTCTCCTGGGCCTTCGGCCTCGTTGGTGGGATATCGTAGAAAAACGCGTGTCAGCGCGGCATGGGCGCATCGCCCAGACAGTGCTCGGGTCGCCAGGCATAAAGCCATTCGACCGCATCGTAGAAACGTTCGGGCGTGCGCCCGGTCCACAGGCTGTTGCGCACCAGGCGCTCCACGCCCTGGGCGTGGTACAGGCGCCCCATCTCGCGCACCGACAGCACGACGCGCGCGCAGCGTGCGATGCGGGCCTGCTCGTAGCGCTGGAAGGCGGCGGCCATGTCGAAGTCGCAGGCCTTCACGGCCTCGCCGAGCGTCACGGCGTCTTCGAGCGCCATGCAGGCGCCCTGCGCGAGGTACTGCATCATGGGATGCGCCGCGTCGCCCAGCAGCGTGGCCGGGCCGACGCTCCAGCGCTCGACCGGGTCGCGGTCGGCGGTGCTCCAGCGGCGCCACGAGGTCGGGCGGTCGAGCAGCTGGCGCGGGCGCGCGTGCACGCCTTCGAAGTACGACAGCACCTCTTCTTTGCTGCCGTCGGTGACGCCCCATTCTTCGGCATCGCGGCTGTGGAAGGTGACGACCAGGTTGTACTGCTCGCCGTGGCGCAGCGGGTAGTGCACCAGGTGGCAGTTCGGGCCGGCCCAGACCACGGGCGCGTTCCATTGCAGGTCGGCGGGCATGTCGGCCGCGGGCACCACGGCGCGGTAGACCACGTGGCCCGACACGCGCGGCGCGTCGCCGATGAGCGTGGCGCGCACCACCGACTTCACGCCGTCGCAGCCGACGATGGCGTCGGCCTGGAAACGGCGGCCGTCGCGCGTGACGGCCGTGACGCCGTGCGCGCCGATGTCGATCGCCTCGACCTGCGCCGAGGTGTGGAAGCGGATCAGCGGATGCTGCTTCACGGCCTCGTGGATCGCGCCGTGCAGGTCGGCCCGGTGGCTCACGGCATACGGATTGCCGAAGCGCGCGCGGAAGGCCTCGCCGACGGGCACCGAGGCCACTTCGCTGCAATCGACCGCGTCCATCATCACGAGCCGGTCGGTGAACACCGAGCTGCGACGCACGGCCTCGCCCACGCCCAGCGCGTCAAGCGCCGCGAAGGCGTTGGGGCCGAGCTGCAGGCCGGCGCCGATCTCGCCGATGACAGCGCTCTGTTCGAGCAGGTCGATGGCCACGCCCAGGCGTGCGAGCGCCAGCGCGGCGGCCATGCCGCCGATGCCGCCGCCGACGAGCAGCACGGAAGGAGGTTGCTTCGAGAGGGTCATGCGCGGGCCGGGGCGCTCAGTCGATGCGAACAGTCAGGGACGGCAGGCGCTCGATGCTGACCTTGATCGTCTGGCCCGGTTTCACCGCGCCCACGCCTTCGGGCGTGCCCGTGAAGATCAGGTCGCCGGGCTGCAGTGCGAACAAGGTCGAGAGGTTGGCGATGACTTCGTTCACCGACCAGATCAGGTGCGTGATGTCGCTGTTCTGGCGCACCTGGCCGTCCACTTCGAGCGTGATGGCGCCGGCGTTGATCTCGCCCACGTCGGCCAGCGAGCGCAGCGGCGCGATGGGGGCCGAGAAGTCGAAGGCCTTGCCGATCTCCCAGGGGCGGCCGGCTTCGCGCATCTTCATCTGCAGGTCGCGGCGCGTCATGTCCAGGCCCACGGCGTAGCTGTGGATGTGGCTGGCGGCCTGGTCGACCGGGATGTCCTTGCCACCCTTGCCGATGGCGACCACCAGCTCGGCTTCGTAGTGGTAGTTGCTCGTGAGCGAGGGGTATGGCACGGCGCCGGTGGCGCCTTCGGCCACGGGCACGACCGAGGCGTCGTCGTTCGGCTTGCAGAAGAAGAACGGCGGTTCGCGGTCGGGGTCGAAGCCCATCTCGCGCGCATGCGCCGCGTAGTTGCGGCCGACGCAGTAGACGCGGCGCACGGGGAACTGCCGGTCGGAGCCGATGATGGGCAGGCCGACGATGGAAGGGGGCGTGAAGACGAAGGACATGGAAGCTCCTGCCGCGTGGGACGGCACATCAGACAAACAAGAAAAGGAAGGAAAGAAGGTCGCCGCGCTTTCAGGCGTCTTCGAGAAAGGCTTCGCGCAGGATGCCCATGGCCTGCTGCACGGGGCGGTCGGAAAAACTGAAGAGCACGGTGTCTTCGTTCGGCGACGACAGGCGCAGCGGCGCCCACGAGGGCACGACGAAGGTGTCGCGCGGGCCGAAGTCGAAACGCTGGCCGGCAATCTCGGCCGTGCCGTGGCCTTCAACCACGCTGTAGACGGTGCCGTCGGTGGCGCGGTGCGCCTGGCCGGCGAAGCCCTGGGGCAGCAGCTGCAGCTGGGTCGAGATGGTCGGCATCGGCGAGCCGCCCGTCAGCGGGTTGATGTAGCGCAGCTTGTGGCCGAGCCAGGCATCGGGCGCCTCCTGCTTCTGCAATTGGGCCAGCGCCTCGCGGCTGCGCAGGTAGGGGTAGTTGAAGATCGGCGAGGTGGCCGAGGTGTGGTCGTGCCGCACCGGCACCATGTTGTGGCCGAAGCGCGTCAGGCTGTGGCCTTCGGGGCGCGCCACGTGCTGCACCTTGGCGTCGTCGTTCTCGGCGAAGCCGGCGTCGAAGAAGCGCAGCATGGGAATGTCGAGCCCGTCGAGCCAGATCACCGGCTCGGTCACGCCTTCGATGCCTTCGTTGCCATGGTCGTGCCAGGCCCACGAGGGCGTGATGATGAAGTCGCCGGGGTGCATCGTCGTGCGCTCGCCGCCCACGGTGGTGTAGGCGCCCTTGCCGTCCACGATGAAGCGCAGCGCCGACTGCACATGGCGGTGCGACGGTGCCACCTCGCCCGGCATGATGAGCTGCAGGCCGGCGTAGATCGACTGCGTGATCGACGCGTTGCCGGGCAGCGCGGGGTTCTCGAGCACCAGCACGCGGCGCACGGCCTCTTCGGCGGTGATGAGGTCGGCCGACTCCATGAGCAGCGGGCGGATCTCGTCGTAGCGCCACAGCGCGGGCACGCACGGGCTCGCGGGCTCGCGCGGCACCAGCGCGTGCAGCGACTCCCACAGCGGCGAGAGGTTCAGCGGGCGGATGCGGGCGTAGTAGTCGCGGCGCTCGGCGGCGTTGGCCGGTGCGCTGGCGGCATGGGAAGAAGCGGGGTTCATGGGGTCGGTGTCTCCGTTGGCGGCATTGTTGACCTGCACCACTATTTCCTCAAGACCGCGTGCCAATACACGGAATTCGAAATTTCGATAATGGTGCCTTTCGCCTTCAGGGCTCCGTCCCGCCTCATCCCATGTCCAAGCTCGATCTCGAATGGCTCGCCGTGTTCGACGAGGTCTACAAGACCGGCAACGTCACCAAGGCGGCCGAGCGCCTGGGCATGGCGCAGGCGGCGGCCAGCACGGCGCTGAACAAGCTGCGCGCGCACTTCGACGACCGCCTGTTCACCCGCACCGCGCAGGGCATGCAGCCCACGCCCCACGCCGAACGCATCTACCCGAACCTGCGCGAGGCGCTGGCGCAGCTGGCGCAGGCGCAGGGCAACCGCAGCAGCTTCGAGCCGGCGCGCGCGCAGCGGCGCTTTCGCATCTGCATGACCGACATCAGCGAGGTGGTGCTGCTGCCCGGCCTGCTCGACCACCTGCGCCATGCGGCGCCGGGCGTGCACATCGAGACCGAGATCATCTCCACCCACAGCGGCCGCCGGCTGCAGGATGGCGACGTCGATCTGGCCGTGGGCTTCATGCCGCAGCTGGACGCGGGCTTCTACCAGCAGGTGCTGTTCATGCAGAACTTCGTCTGCCTGGCGGCGCAGAACCATCCGCGCATCGGTGCCAAGCTCACGCGCAAGCGCTTCGAGGAAGAAGCGCACGCGGTGGTGTCCAGCTCGGGCACGGGGCACGCCATCGTCGACACCACCATCGCGCGCCTGGGCCTCAAGCGCAACGTGGTGGTGCGGCTGTCGAGCTTTTTGAGCGTGGCGCGCATCGTGGCCCACACCGAGCTGATCGTGGTGGTGCCGCGCATCCTGGGCAACGTGCTGGCCACGCAGGAGCCGGTGAAGGTGCTGGCGCCGCCCTTCACGCTGCCGGCCTATGCGGTCAAGCAGCACTGGCACGAGCGCTTTCATGCCGACCCGGGCAACGCCTGGCTGCGCCGCACGCTGGCCCAGCTGTTCAGCGGCAGCTGAACGGCGGCGGGCAGACGCCAAAGGGCGCCCGGGCGCTCGCATAATCGCGGCTCCCCACCCACAGCCCACAGAAAAAAGGCGCCCCATGTCTTCCATCACCCTCCGATTCCTGGCCGAACCCAGCACCGTCAACTTCGGCGGCAAGGTCCACGGCGGCACGGTCATGAAGTGGATCGACGAGGCCGGCTACGCCTGCGCCACCAGCTGGGCCAAGCGCTACTGCGTCACCGCCTTCATCGGCAGCATCCGCTTTCACCGGCCGATCATGATCGGCGACCTCGTCGAGGTCGAGGCCCGCCTGGCCTACACCGGCAAGACCAGCATGAACATCTCGGTCGAGGTGCGCAGCGGCGACATGAAGGGCGGCGTGATGGAAAAGACCACCGAATGCCTGATCGTTTTCGTCTCGGTCGACTCGCACGGCCGGCCGCTGCCGGTGGAAGCCTTCGTGCCCGGCACCCCCGGCGAAATGGCGCTGGCCGAGCGCGCCAAGGCGCACCTGGACGCCAGCCGCGCCGCCGGCGGCACGCCCTGATCACGGGCGCGGGGATAGGCGGCGCGCCCTAACCACGGCGCGCCCGGGCGGCTAGAGTCGTGTGATTGCATCCCAAGGAACACACCGCATGGCCACCTCCCGAGACGACGACAGCAACGACAAGACCGACCGCATCAAGGACTCGGCCCAGCAGATCTGGCTGGCCGGCCTCGGCGCCTTCGCCAAGATGCAGCAGGAAGGCAGCAAGGCCTTCGAGGCGCTGGTCAAGGACGGCGCCGGCATGCAGAAGAAGACCCAGCAGGCCGCCGAGGAAACCCTGGCCCAGGCCCAGCAGCGCATGGCCGGCTTCGCCAGCGAGTTCGGCACCAAGGCCGCCGGTCAGTGGGGCAAGCTCGAGAACATCTTCGAAGACCGCGTGGCACGCGCGCTCGAAAAGCTCGGTGTGCCCTCGGCCGCCGACGTGGCTGCATTGCAGGCGCGCGTCGAGGCGCTCGAAGCCCAGCTCAAGCAGCGCGACGCCAAGGCCGCCGCCACGGCGCCCCGCAAGTCCGCCGCGCGCAAGGCCGCGCCGGCCCCCGCCGCCAAGAAGACCCTGCGCCGCACCAAGGCCGGCTGACATCGTTCTGTAATTGCGGCACTGCACAAAAATTCAGCGCCGCAAAACATGTCCCGCACCGTTCATGGTGCAGCGCACATGCGCTAGAGTGCCCCCAAGACCAAGAGAAACCACGGGGGCACCGACATGGCAAAGAAGGCGCCACGCCGCACTGCGCAACGCATCCTCGAAGCCGCATTGGATTTGTTCAACCGCTTCGGGGAACCGAACGTGTCGACCACGCTGGTGGCCGGCGAGCTGAACATCAGCCCCGGCAATCTCTACTACCACTACCCCGCCAAGGAAGAGCTGATCAACAAGCTCTACGAAGGCTACGAAGCCGAGCTCAACGAGCTGCTGCACGCCAGCGAAGGCGTGCACGACGTGGAGGACGCCTGGTTCTTCATGCACAGCCTGTTCGAGCTGATCTGGCGCTACCGCTTCCTGTACCGCGACCTCAACGACCTGCTGAGCAAGAACCGGCACCTGGAGACCCAGTTCCAACTCGTGCTCAAGAACAAGGCGCGCGCCATCCGCCAGCTGATCGCCGGCCTGAGCCGCGCCGGCCACCTGGACATCGACGCGCACGAGGTCGACACGCTGGCCCAGAGCATGGTCGTCGTGCTGACCTACTGGCTCAGCTACGAGTACGTGCGCAACCCGCGCCAGGCGCTGGAGCCCGCGCACGCGCAGGGCGCGCTGATGCGCGGCGGCCACCACACGCTGCATCTGCTCGCGCCCTACCTCGCACGCGACCAGCGCCGCCACCTGCTGGCGCTGAGCAATGCCTACAACGGCGAAAGCGCCGCCAGCAACCCCAGCCCCGTGCCACCGACTGTCGATATGGCGGCCTAGAACATCCATGCCCCACTCCGATTTCAAACCGCTCTCGCTGCTGTCCGCCGGCCCTGCCGCGGCCACGGCCACCGCCGGCACCGAACCCTGGACGCCCCTTCCCTACCCCGACGTGCCCCGCTACGACGCGCGCAGCCTGCTCGCCCACTGGCAGCGCCTGCACGCCGGCCACGCGCTGCCGCCGCCCGCGCCCGACGCGCCGCTGGCTGAAGGCTGGGCGCTGTACCACAGCGGCGAGTTCGAACGCGCCGCCGCCCTCGGCCTGCGGCACGGCCCCGACGGCCTGGCGCTCGCCAACCAGGCGACCGCCATCTACGCCAACTACCTGGAGCCGCGCGAGGCCGTGCGGCTCGCCATGTTCCGCCAGGTGATCGAACGCGCCGGCGCGCAGGTCGCGGCCGAACCCGACAACTGCCAGGCGCTGTACTGGCAGGCCTACGCGCTGGGCCGCTACAGCCAGGGCATCAGCGTGGCGCGCGCCCTGGCGCAGGGCCTGGGCACCAAGCTCAAGGGCGCGCTGGAGCACGTGATCGAACTGCAGCCGGAACACGGCGACGCGCACCTCGCGCTGGCCGCCTTCCACGCCGAGGTGATCGACAAGGTCGGCGCGCTGGTCGGGCGCATGACGTATGGCGTGCGCGCCGAAACCTCGATCGAGCTGTTCGAGCGCGGGCTGACGCTGCACCCGCAGTCGGCGGCCGGGATGATGGAGTACGCGCGTGCGCTGCTGATGCTGCACGGCGAGTCGCGCCTCGGCGAGGCGAACGGGCTGTACGAGAAGGCGGCGGCGCTGACGCCGGCGGATGCGCGGGAGCGGCTGGACGTGGAACTGGCGCGCGCAGGCCTGACGGACTGAAGGGCCTGAACGCTCACGATTGGTACCACTTGGTACCAATCCATTTAAGATGCGCGGTTTCTGACCTTCTTCCCGACCGCCATGTCCGACCTCAACGCCCAATTCGAAGCCGCCCAGGCCAACTCCAAGCTGCTGGCCGAGCGCCCCGACAACCCGACGCTGCTGAAGATCTACGCCCTGTTCAAGCAGGCGACCGAAGGCGACAACACCGCCAAGAAGCCCAGCTTCAGCGACATCGTCGCGCGCGCCAAGTGGGACGCGTGGACCGCCCAGAAGGGCGCCACGGCCGACGAGGCCAAGCAGAAGTACATCGACCTGATCGAATCCCTGCGCGCCTGACCGGCCGCGTCGATCAACCGACGATCCCGCGTTCCTGCAACGCGGCGATCTGCCCGGCGCTCAACCCGATCTCCTCCAGCACCGCCTGCGTGTCCGCCCCCAGCGCCGGCGCATTGCGCCGGTGGCCGGCCGGCGTGAGCGACAGCTTGGGCACGAAGCCGGGCACCGCGAGCGCGCTGCCGTCGGGCATCTTCACCTCCTGCAGCATGCCGCGCGCGGCGTAGTGCGGGTCGGCCGCGATGTCGGCGATGGTGTAGATGCGCCCGGCCGGCACGTGCGCCGCATCGAGCGCGGCCAGCACCTCGGTCACCGTGCGCTGCGCGGCCCAGTCGCCGATGGCGGCGTCGAGCATCCCGACCTGCGCCACGCGCCCCGTGTTGCCGGCCAGCGCCGGGTCGGCCGCAAGGTCCGGCCGGCCGATGCAGGCCATGAGCCGCTTGAAGATGCTGTCGCCGTTGCCCGCGACGATGGCGTAGCCGCCGTCCGCGCAGCGGTAGGCGTTGGTGGGCGCAATGCCCGGCAGCGCGCTGCCGGCGGCCTCGCGCACCGCGCCGAATTCGGCGTACTCGGGCAGCAGGCTTTCCATGCAGTTGAAGACCGCCTCGTACAGCGCGACGTCGACCACCTGGCCCCGCCCCTTCGGAAATTCGGCGCTCACGGTGGCGTGGCGATGCTGCATGGCCATCAGCACGCCGATCACGCCATGCAGTGAGGCCAGCGTGTCGCCGATCGACACGCCCACGCGTACCGGCACGCGGCCCGGTTCGCCCGTGAGGTGACGCAGCCCGCCCATGGCCTCGGCCACCACGCCGAAGCCGGGGCGGTCGCGGTAGGGGCCGGTCTGGCCGTAGCCGCTGATGCGCAGCATCACGAGCGCGGGGTTGGCTGCCAGCAGCTCGTCGGGCCCGAGGCCCCAACCTTCCATCGCGCCGGGGCGGAAGTTCTCGACCAGCACGTCGGCCTCGGCCGCGAGCTGGCGCACGATGGCCTGCGCCTCGGGCTGGCGCAAGTCCAGCGCCAGCGAGCGCTTGTTGCGCGACTGCACCTGCCACCAGACGGAGGTGCCGTCCTTCAGCAGCCGCCAGGTGCGCAGCGGATCGCCTGCGCCGGGCGGCTCGATCTTGACCACGTCGGCGCCGAAGTCGGCCAGCGTGCGCGCTGCGAAGGGGCCGGCGATCAGTTGCCCGAGTTCGACGACCTTGAGGCCGGCCAGCGGGCCCGCGGCCGGAGGGGAAAGAGAGCTTTGCGTCATGGTTTCCGAGTGTGCCGTGCCGCCCGGAGTACCGGGTCAGGCCGGGAAAACACCTATGAAATCTTGACACGGCGCGACGCGGCTCTTTTGCACTGCAGCAATTGCACTCCCGCACGCGCCACGCCCCGAGGAGAAAGGGGTTTGCTGCAGCGCAGCGAGCCGCCGTACCCCTCGCCACCGGGCAGGACCGCGACTCAAAAAAGTATCAGTTGCGCACCCCAACGCTGGTTGTTGGCATCCGGAGCGATTCGTACAGTCCGCCTCACCCCACCCCGGGGCCACAACCACAGAGGAAAGACCGCCGGCCATGCAACCCGATCTGGAAATCGTCGAAGTCCAAGGTGACGAATCGTTCACCGCCTGGGCGCACGGCTATCCGTATCGCACGGTGCGCTGGCACTTCCACCCCGAGTACGAGATCCAGCTGATCGTCGAGACCCAGGGCGTGTACTTCGTGGGCGACCACGTCGGCCACTTCGAGCCGGGCAACCTCGTGTTCATGGGCCCCGACCTGCCGCACAACTGGATCAGCGACGTGCCCGCCGGCCAGAGCGTCGAGCGCCGCGGCATCGTGATCCAGTTCCCCGCCGCACTGGTGCGCAACATGGCGGCCACCTTCCCCGAGTTCCGCCGCATCGAGCCGCTGCTGGCCGAGTCGGCCTCGGGCCTGCTCTTCTCGGCCGCCACCGCCGCCGCCGCCAAGCCGATCATGGAAGCGCTGCTCGAGGCGCGCGGGCTGCGCCGCGTGGTGCTGCTGCTGTCGCTGTTCGAGCTGCTGGTGGCCAGCGACGACCGCCAGCGGCTGGCCAGCCCCGCGTTCACGCCCGACCCCAAGGCCTTCATGTCGCACGCGATCAACAACGTGCTGGCCCACATCGCCGCCAACCTGGGCGACGAGCTGCGCGAGCCGATGCTGGCCGAGCTGGTGGGCCAGAGCCCGAGCGCGTTCTCGCGGTCGTTTCGCAAGCACACGGGGCAGTCGTTCGTGCGCTACGTGAACCGGCTGCGCATCGGCCGCGCCTGCGAACTGCTCGCCAACAGCGACAAGCCCGTGCTCGACGTCTGCATGGACGTGGGCTTCAACAACGTGTCGAACTTCAACCGGCAGTTCCTGCTGCACAAGCGCATGCCGCCAACCAAGTTCCGCCATTTCCATCGCATGCAGCTCGCTGCATCGCGCGCCGCCAACAGCCCGCCGTAGCGCGCCCCCCCGTGTTCCCCGCGTCGTTCCTGGCGCGGCGCACTTCGCGCCGCGCAGGGCGCCCCTTTGCCCGCGTTTTTTGCAGACCGTCACACAACCAACCTCAAGGAGACAACCCAATGAAGAGCCTTCTCAAAGCCACCGCCCTCGTCGCCGCCCTGGCCTGCGGCACCACCGCCGCACTGGCCCAGGCGCCCAAGCAGCCGCTGCGCATCGGCATGACCTTCCAGGAACTGAACAACCCCTACTTCGTGACGATGAAGCAGGCCCTGGAAGAAGCCGCCGCCAGCATCGGCGCCACCGTGGTCACCACCGATGCGCGCCATGACGTGGCCAAGCAGATCGGTGACGTGGAAGACATGATCCAGAAGAAGATCGACATCCTGCTGCTGAACCCGACCGACTCGGCCGGCGTGCAGTCGGCGGTGCGCTCGGCCAAGAAGGCCGGCGTGATCGTGGTGGCGGTCGATGCCAACGCGCAAGGCCCGGTCGATTCGTTCGTCGGCTCCAAGAACCTCGACGCCGGCCGCCTGGCCTGCGAGTACCTCGCGAAGAACATCGGCGAGAAGGGCGACGTGGCCATCCTCGACGGCATCCCGGTCGTGCCGATCCTGGAGCGCGTGAAGGGCTGCCGCGAAGCGCTGGCCAAGTACCCCGGCATCAAGGTCGTGAGCACGCAGAACGGCAAGCAGGAGCGCGCCACCGCGCTCACCGTGACCGAGAACATCCTGCAGGCCAACAAGAACCTCAAGGGCGTGTTCAGCGTGAACGACGGCGGCTCGATGGGCGCCCTCTCCGCCATCGAAGCCAGCGGCAAGGACGTGAAGCTCACCAGCGTGGACGGCGCACCCGAGGCCATCAAGGCGATGCAGAAGGCGGGCTCGAAGTTCATCGCCACCACCGCGCAGTACCCGCGCGACCAGATCCGCCTGGCCATCGGCATCGCGCTGGCCAAGAAGTGGGGCGCCAACGTGCCCGCGGCCGTGCCGGTCGACGTGAAGCTCATCGACGCCGAAGGCGCCAAGACCTTCAGCTGGTAAGTTGCCGGACGCGCCGCCCGTGACCGTCACGTACGAACCACCCCGGGAGATGCTGCGGCTGGAAGGCGTGTCCAAGCGCTTCCCGGGCGTGAAGGCCCTGTCGAACATCGACCTCTCGGTGCGCCAGGGCGAGGTGCACGCGCTGCTCGGCGAGAACGGCGCGGGCAAGTCGACGCTGATGAAGATCCTCGGCGGCATCCACCAGGCCGACGAGGGCCGCATCGTCATCGACGGCACCGAGTGCCACTTCGCCGGCTACGGCGACGCCATCGCGGCGGGCATCGGCATCATCTTCCAGGAGTTCAGCCTGGTGCCGTACCTGAACGCGGTGGAGAACATCTTCCTGGGCCGCTACCGCACGAACCGGTTCGGCCTCATGGACCAGGCGGCGATGCAGCGCGAAGCCCGCGCGGTGTTCGACGAGCTGGGCGTGCAGATCGACCTCGGCGTGCCGATCTGCCAGCTCTCGGTGGCCCAGCAGCAGTTCGTCGAGATCGGCAAGGCGCTGTCGCTGAAGGCACGGCTGCTGGTGCTCGACGAACCCACCGCCACGCTCACGCCCAACGAGGCCGAGCACCTGTTCAAGGTGATGCGCGCGCTGCGCGCCAAGGGCGTGGCGATGATCTTCATCTCGCACCACCTCGATGAGATCTTCGAGGTGTGCGATCGCATCAGCGTGCTGCGCGACGGCGCCAACGCCGGGCATGTCGACGTGGCCGCCACGACCGTCGACGCGCTGGTCGAGATGATGGTGGGCCGGCGCATCGAACAGAGCTTTCCGCCCAAGCCGCAGCCCGCACCGAACGGCCGCAAGGTGCTCGAGGTGCCCGAGATCCAGCTCGTGAAGGACGGCCCGGTCAACCGCTTCGACCTGCACGCGGGCGAGATCCTCGGCTTCGCGGGGCTGGTGGGCTCGGGCCGCACCGAACTCGCACTGGGCATGATGGGCGCCGACCGCGCGCACCGCAAGACGGTGCTGCGCAACGGCCAACCCGTGCGCCTGGACGACCCGACGCAGGCGCTCGCGCACGGCATCGGACTGCTGCCCGAAAGCCGCAAGGTGGAAGGGCTGATCACCGACTTCACGATCCGCTTCAACATCTCGCTGAACAACCTCGGGCGGCACCGCCGCGCAGGCGTGGTCGACACGGCGTCTGAAAAGCGCGCGGCCGACGAGCTCTCGCGCCGCGTGGGCGTGAAGGCGCCGGGCATCGACACCCGCGTGGCCACGCTGTCGGGCGGCAACCAGCAGAAGGTGGTGATCGCGCGCTGGCTCGGCCACGACTGCGAGGTGCTGATCTTCGACGAGCCCACGCGCGGCATCGACGTGGGCGCCAAGGCCGAGATCTACCAGCTGATGCGCGAACTCACGCGCCAGGGCAAGTCGATCCTGATGATCTCCAGCGAGCTGCCCGAGATCGTCGGCCTGTGCGACCGCGTCGCGGTGTTCTCGGGCGGCGCCATCGTGGCGACGCTCACGGGCGACGCGATCAACGCGGGCGAAATCATGCGCCACGCGACGTCGTCCGCTCCCTCCCTTCCCTCTTCCTCCGGGAGCCCCCCATGACTGCCACCGCCACCCATCCCACGCCGCCCGTTCCTGCAGGCGGGTTCTTCACGCAGCTGCGCCGCTCGACGGCCTTCCTGCCGCTGGTCGGGCTCATCGCCATCTCGGTCTTCATGATCGTGGCGACCGACAACTTTCTCTCGGTGAGCAACCTGCAGAACATCGCGCTGCAGTCGTCCATCAACGCGATCATCGCGGTGGGCATGACGGCCGCGATCCTCACGGGCGGCATCGACCTGTCGGTGGGCGCGGTGGTGGCGCTGTCGGGCACGCTGGCCTCGGGGCTGATGGTGCACTTCGGCCTGCCGCCCGTGCTCGCCGTGCCGCTCGGGCTCGGCGTGGGTGCGGTGATCGGCCTGTTCAACGGCTACTGCGTGGCCTACCTGCGCATGCCGCCGATCATCGTGACGCTGGCCACCATGGGCATCGCGCGCGGCATCGCCCTGATCTACACCGGCGGCTACCCGATCGACGGGCTGCCCGAGTCGTTCGCCTTCCTGGGCAGCGGCACGCTCGCGGGCCTGAAGGTGCCGATCCTCATCATGCTGGCCACCTACCTCGTGGCCTACGTGCTGCTCAACATGGCGCCCTTCGGCCGCTACGTGTACGCCATCGGCGGCAACGAGGAAGCCACGCGGCTGTCGGGCGTGCGCGTGTCGCGCTACAAGCTGCTGGTGTATGTGCTCAGCGGCCTCACGGCCGCCATCGCGGGCATCGTGCAGGCCGCGCGCGTCACCAGCGGCCAGCCCGGCGTGGGCGTGGGCTTCGAGCTCGACGCCATCGCGGCGGTGGTGATGGGCGGCACGTCCATCGCGGGCGGCCGCGGCGCCATCGTGGGCACGCTGGTCGGCGCGCTGCTGCTGGCGGTGCTGAACAACGGTCTCAACATGATCGGCGTGTCGCCGTATCTGCAACTGATCATCAAGGGCGGCATCGTGCTGCTCGCCATCTTCATCAGCCGCGAAGCCCGTCGCTGACCTCTTCTCCTTCGCTTCTTCGCACCCCTCCCGATCCCAAGGAATCCATGTCTTATCAAAAGCTCCAACCCGGCGCCACGGGCGCCATCGGCGAACTCGCCGCCATGCAGGCCGTCGTGTGCCACGGCCCGAAGGACTACCGGCTCGAAACCGTCGCGATGCCCACCATAGGCCCGAACGAACTGCTCATTTCCATCGCGGCCTGCGGCATCTGCGCCTCCGACTGCAAGTGCCACTCGGGCGCGAAGATGTTCTGGGGCGGCGACGGCCAGCCCTCGTGGGTCAAGGCGCCGGTCATCCCCGGCCACGAGTTCTTCGGCTACGTCGAGGCGCTGGGCGAAGGCGCGGCGGAGCACTTCGGCGTGGAGAAGGGCGACCGCGTGATCGCCGAGCAGATCGTGCCCTGCGGCAAGTGCCGCTTCTGCACCTCGGGCAAGTACTGGATGTGCGAGGTCCACCACATCTTCGGCTTCCAGCGCGTCGTGGCCGATGGCGGCATGGCCGACTACATGCGCCTGCCGCCGACCTCGCGCGTGCACAAGATCCCCGACGGCATCTCGCTGGAAGACGCGGCCATCATCGAGCCGCTGGCCTGCGCGATCCACACCGTGAACCGCGGCGAACTCCAGCTCGACGACGTGGTGGTGATCGCCGGCGCCGGCCCGCTCGGCCTGATGATGACGCAGGTGGCGGCGCTGAAGACGCCCAAGAAGCTCATCGTGATCGACCTCGTGCCCGAGCGCCTGGCACTCGCGAAGCAGTACGGCGCCGACGTCGTCATCAACCCGAAGACCGAGAACGCCGACGCCATCGTCAAGGGCCTCACCGAAGGCTACGGCTGCGACGTGTACATCGAGACCACCGGCGCGCCCATCGGCGTGACGCAGGGCCTGGACATGATCCGCAAGCTCGGCCGCTTCGTGGAGTTCAGCGTGTTCGGCTCGGAGACGAGTGCCGACTGGTCGATCATCGGCGACCGCAAGGAACTCGACGTGCGCGGCGCGCACCTGGGCCCGTATTGCTACCCGGTCGCCATCGACCTGCTGGCGCGCGGGCTCGTCACGTCGAAGGGCATCGTGACGCACGACTTTCCGTTGACCGAATGGGAGCACGCCTTCGCGCTGGCCAACTCGCTCGATTCGATCAAGGTGCTGCTCAAGCCGCAGCCCCGCGCAGTGTCATGAAGTACGTCGTCGGCGTCGACATCGGCACGCAGAGCACCAAGTGCCTGCTGGTCGGCATCGACGGCAAGGTGCATGCGCAGGCCAGCGTGGCCTACCAGCCCGAGACGCCGAAGCCGCTGTGGGCGCAGCAGGACTGCGAGGTCTGGTTCGACGCCGTGTGCGAGAGCGTGCGTGCCTGCGTGGCGCAAAGCGGCGTCGCTGCCGCCGACATCGCCGCTCTGTGCGTGAGCAGCCTCTACGGCGGCGCGGGCATCCCGGTCGACGAGGCCATGCGTCCGCTGCACCCTTGCCTCATCTGGATGGACCGCCGCGCCACCGCCGAGGTCGACGCGGTGAACGCGACGGTCGACGTGGCGCGGCTGCAGGCCATCACGGGCAACGGCGTCGACAGCTACTACGGTTTCACCAAGATGCTGTGGCTGCGCGAGCACCGGCCCGAGGTGTGGGCGAAGACGCACCACTTCCTGCCGCCCAACAGCTACATCAACTGGCGGCTGACGGGCCAGCTCGCGGTCGACCACAGCTCGGCGGGGAACATCGGCGGCGTGTACGACGCGGCGCGGCGGCGCTGGTCGGCGCAGGCGCTCGACATGCTCGGCATTCCGGCGCGCATGATGCCGCCGCGGCTCGTCGAATCGAGCGAGGTAGTGGGCCATCTGAGCGCCGAGTGGGCCACGCAGCTGGGCTTGCGCGAAGGCATGCCGCTGATGGCCGGCGGCGTCGATGCGGCGGTGGCCACCTTCTGCGCGGGCGTCACCGGCAGCGGCGACCATGTCGCGATGATCGGCACCAGCATGTGCTGGGGCTTCGTGAGCCCGACCGTGGACGCGCGCCACCAGCTCATCACGATGCCGCACGTCTACCGCGGCGCGGACCGCAGCTACGTGTTCGGCGGTGCGATCACGGCCGGCGCTGCCGTCACCTGGTTCCGCGAAACCTTCTGCCAGGCCGAAGTGGCCGAGGCCGCGCGCACCGGCGAAGACGCGCACGCCCTCATCGAACGCCGCGCGGTCGAGGTGCCGCCCGGCGCCGACGGCCTGGTCTTCCTGCCTTACCTGATGGGCGAGCGCAGCCCGATCTGGGACGCGCAAGCCAAGGGCGCCTTCCTCGGCCTCTCGCTCGCGCACAGCCGCGCCCACCTGTACCGCGCCGTGCTCGAAGGCGTGAGCTTCGCGCTGCAGCACAACATCGAGGCCGGCCGACGCAGCGGCCAACCGCTGGACGACCGCCTCATCGTGGTCGGCGGCGCCGCGCATTCCGACCTGTGGATGCAGATCGTGGCGGACGTCACGGGCTACCGCGTGTTCACGATCGAGGAAGAGGTCGAGGCCGCCCTCGGCGCGGCGATGCTCGCGGCGCTCGGTGCCGGGCTGGTCGATGCAGCCACCGCCGAGCGTGGCTGGGTCACGCTGGTAGAGCGCGCGCGGCCCGAGCCTGCGGCGCAGGCGGTCTACCGGGAGCGCTTCGATATCTACACCTCGCTGTACCCGGCGTTGCGTGATGCGATGCATCGGTTGGGATGAGGCATGCGCTGTCCAGGGCGACGCTCCCGCCGACGCGGTACCTTGCTCCGCGAATGTCCCCCGGGGCTTCGCCCCTCCTCCTTGATTTCGCTGCGCAAGGCACCGCATCGACGTGAGCGTGGGCAGTGCGGTCGTTGAGCAGCTGCACACCAGCGCCGCTTCCCGTGCGCAGGACACTGGGTGCTTCCCGCAGCGAAATCAAGGAGGAGGCCGCAGGCCGGGGGACATTCGCGAAGGGAAGTACCCGGTGGCCTGTGCACACGCCCTGAACCACAACCTTTGATGAGCAGAACACCATGACACCCACCTACGACTTCTCAGGCAAGCGCGCCCTCGTGACAGGCGCCAGCAGCGGCATCGGCCGCGCGGTCGCCGCACAGCTCGCCCATTCAGGCGCACAGGTCACCGCCGTGGGCCGCAACGCCGACGCACTGGAAGCATTGCAGGCCGAGTCCGGCTGCCTGCCTTTGGCGCTCGACGTTGCCGACGTCCTAGCATTGGAAAAAGCGCTCGCCCCCTTGCCCGCCTTCGACCTCGTAGTGAACTGCGCCGGCACCACACGCATCGAGCGCGCCATCGACCTGCAGGCCAGGAGCTTCGACGCCGTGATGGCCGTCAACGCACGCGCCGCAGCGCTCGTGGCCGCGCGCTGCGGCCGGGCCATGATCGCGGCCGGCGTGCGCGGCAGCATCGTCAACGTGTCGAGCCAGGCCTCGCTGGTCGCGCTCGATGCCCATCTTTGCTACAGCGCCTCGAAGGCGGCGATGGACGCCGTCACGCGTGCGCTGTGCCTCGAGTTCGGGCCGCACGGCATCCGCGTGAACAGCGTGAACCCGACCGTCACGCTCACGCCGATGGCCGAGCAGGCGTGGTCCGATCCGGCCAAAAGCGCGGCAGCGCTCAAGAGCATTCCGTTGGGACGTTTCGCGCAGGTCGAGGAAGTGGTCGCGCCGATCCTGTTCCTGCTGTCCGACGGTGCGGCGATGGTCAGCGGCGTGGCGCTGCCCATCGACGGTGGCTACACGATCGTCTAGACCGTCGCCCGTCAGGCGAAGCGGGTGCCGCCCTGCGGTTCGGCGAGCAGCGCATCGAGGTTGCGCGAGATCTTCTGCTCGATCTGGTCGCTGAAGCTGCTGAACAGGAAACCCAGCGTCGCCTCGAGCCGGAAGGTGTCGGCCGTGACCTCCACCGTGCCGTCGATGCCCGCGCGGCTGAACTGGGCCCGGTCGCAGTCGGTGCCCTCGGTGTAGGTGCATTCGAGACCGTAGTCCTGCTCGACCTGATGCACCCATTGGCGCGCGACTTCGCGGGCGCCGGCAATGCCCAGCGTGTGGTTGCGTTCGATTTGGATGTCAGGCACCGTCGTCTCCGTTGTCGTTGTGTGTGCGGCCTTGGCGCGCGTGGGTGTGCAGGATACCCGTGGCGGCCTGCAGGGCGCTGCGGCGCTCTTCCGTCGTGGGCAGCGCGGCAATGCGCCGCACCGCAGTGTAAAAGCGCGGCCAGTCGCGGCCCTCGCGTTCGAACAGGGCTTCGAAGCCCGGCACCAGGTCGTCGTAGGCGCCCTGCGCACCGAAGGCCGCGTTGTTGGCGCGCGCCACCCAGCCGTCGTAGGCGTTCTGGCGCGGACCGGTCCATGCCGCCTTCAGCGCGGCATAGCGCTCGCGGAAGTCGGCCATGGCGGCCTGCTTCTGCGCCTCGACCTTCGTCCAGTCCTTGGCCTTGGCTTCGGGCGATTCGTACACCTGCGTGAGCGCGCGGCGCGTGTTGAGCGCCAGCGCACGGAAGTCCTGCCGCTGTGCATTGAACTGCGCGTACTCGGCGCGCGCCGCCTCGCCGGCTTCGCGCTGCAGCCACATCGCGCCGCCAATGCGCTCGACGGCCGTGGCGTACGACTCGTTGAACACGGTGTCGCCCGGCACATAGAGCACCTGGTGCGCCAGCTCGTGGAACACGAGGCGCGCCAGCTCGCCCTCGGGGTAGCCGATGAAGGTGGACAGCAGCGGATCGCCGCCGGCCCAGTTCATCCAGCCCAGCGTGGAGTAGGCCGGCACGGGGTACACGGCCACTTCGAGGCCATTCGTCTTCTGCGCCTCGGCCTCGGTTTTCGCGGCGGCCTCGTCGTAGTAGCCGCGGTAGCCCACGCAGCCCGCGACCGGGAAGCACCAGCTCTTGAGCGTGAGCGAGTACGGCGGCGCGGCCACCACGTTCCACACGGCCGCGGGGCGGTGCAGGTCGGCGTACGAGGTGTAGCTGGCGTTGTCGGGCAGCCCGAGTTCGCTCGATGCGAAACGGCGGATGCGCTGCGCGAGTTCGAGCTTGGCCTTGAGCGGCGCGCCCACGGCCGGATCGGCCAGCCATTCGGGCACGGGCTTGGCCGCGCGCAGGATGTCGAGGTGGCCGTTGGCCGATTGCCAGTAGTAGCCGAGGTCGGCGCAGCCACTCAAGAAAAGCGCGCCGGCCAATGCCAGCGCGGGCGCGCGCAGCCGTCGCATCACGCCTTTTCGACCTGCACCAGGCAGTCGTAGAAGGTCGGGCCGCGGCCGATGTCGGTCAGGCGCTGGCTGGTCAGCTCGTTGACGTTGGTGCCGTCCATGCCGAGCTTGCGCCACCAGATGCCCATGCCGTGCACCACGCCCTGGCGCGCGCGGCGCGACACCTCGGCGCGGCAGCGGTGCTCGCCGCGCTGGTTGAACACGCGCACCGTGGCGCCGTCCTCGATGCCGCGCGCGGCGGCGTCGTCGGCGTGGATCTCGAGCAGCGGCTCGACCTCGATCGCGCGCAGGCTGGTCACGTTGACGAAGGTCGAATTGAGGAAGTTGCGCGCCGGCGGCGAGATCATCGCCAGCGGGAACTCGGTCGAGCTGCCGGCCGGCTCCCAGTTGGGCACGTGGTCGGGCAGGCCGTCCATGCCCATGGCCTGCAGGCGCTCGCTGAAGAACTCGCAGCGGCCCGAAGGCGTAGGGAACGTGCCTTCGGCGAACGGCGCCTCGGCCAGCCTCAGGCTGGTGAAGCCTTGGGCGCGCAGCTGGTCGAAGTCGATCGCCTTCTCGGCGAAAGCGGTGCGGCACAGCGACTCGTCGCTCTCCGAAAAGCAGGGCTCGTCGAAGCCCAGGCGGCGCGCCAGTTCGCGGAACACCCAGGCGTTGCTGCGGGCCTCGCCGCGCGGCGCCACGGCCGGGCGGTTCAGCAGCACGTCGGTGTGGCCGTAGCTGCAGTGGATGTCCCAGTGCTCGAGCTGCGTGGTGGCGGGCAGCAGGTAGTCGGCGTAGTCGGCGGTGTCGGTGCGGAACTGCTCGAGCACCACGGTGAACAGGTCTTCGCGCGCGAAGCCCGCCACCACCTTGGCCGACTCGGGCGCCACCGCCACCGGGTTGCTGTTGTAGACCACGACGGCCTTCACCGGCCTGGCGGTGTCGAGCAGCGCATCGCCGATGGTGCTCATGTTGATGGTGCGCGGCTTGCGCCCGGCCAGCAGGTCGGGGCGCTGCAGCGCGGCGCGGTCGACCGGGTAGTGGCCCGAGCTGCTGAGCAGCAGGCCGCCCGCGCGGTCGCGCCAGGCGCCGACCAGCGCCGGCAGGCAGGCGATGGCGCGCGCCGCGTTGCCGCCGCCGCGCACGCGCTGCATGCCGTAGTTCAGGCGGATCGCGGCCGGCTTGGTCGTGCCGTAGGCCTGGGCCAGCGCGACGATCTGTGCCTCGGGAATGCCGCAGACCTCGGCCGCGCGCGACGGCGGCCATTGCAGCGCGCGCTCGCGCAGCTGCTCCCAGCCCAGCGTGTGGTTGGCGATGTAGTCGTGGTCGAGCCAGTCGTGCACGATGAGTTCGTGCATGAGCGCCAGCGCCAGCGCGGCGTCGGTGCCGGGCAGCAGTGCGATGTGCTCGTCGCACTTGTCGGCGGTTTCGGTCTTGCGCGGGTCGATGCACACCAGCCGTGCGCCGGCGCGCTTGGCGGCCTGGGCGTGGCGCCAGAAGTGCAGGTTGCTGGCGATGGAGTTGCTGCCCCAGATGAGGATGAGCTTGGCCTCGGCAAAGAACTCGATGCGCATGCCGACCTTGGCGCCCAGCGTGTAGACCATGGCTTCGCCGCCCGCCATCGAGCAGATGGTGCGGTCCAGCAGCGAGGCGCCCAGCTTGTGGAAGAAGCGCCGGTCCATCGATTCGCCCTGCACCAGGCCCATGGTGCCCGCATAGCTGTAGGGGAGAATTGCTTCCGGTTCCGACTGCAATCCCCGAAGATGCGCGGCGATGTCGTCCAATGCCGTCTCCCACGAGACGGGCTCGAAGCGACCGCTGCCCTTGGGACCGACGCGTTTCAGGGGCTGCACGAGCCGCTCGGCATGGTCATTGCGTTCGATGTACCGGGACACCTTGGTGCACAGCACGCCGCCGGTGTGCGAGTGGGCGGGGTTGCCTTGCAGCTTCACCGCCACGCCGTCCTTGACGGTGGTGACGAGCGCACAGGTGTCGGGGCAATCGTGCGGGCAGGCGCCCAGCACCGTGGAGGGTGCGGTGGCGTCGGGCGTGTCGAGGAAGGAATCCGTTGCGTGGGCCATCGGACAAGTCTAATTTGAGTATCAACACACAGGGCAGAGGGAGGATTTCACCATGACGATGCAATTGAATCGCAGGCATTTTTCGATCGCCACGGCGGCCGCCGCCACGCTGGGCGGCTTCGGCATCGCCCGGGCGCAGGGCGACACGCCGCTGGTGCTGGGCCAGTCGGCGCCGTTCACGGGGCCGGCCGCGCAGCTGGGCATCCAGTTCCACCAGGGCGCCAAGCTGTTCCTGGACCAGTACAACGCCCAGCCGGGCCAGCGCGACGTGGTCATCAAGAATCTGGACGACGGCTACGAGCCCGACCGCTGCGCGGCCAACACGCAGAAGCTGATCGGCGAGGACGTGTTCGCGCTGTTCGGCTACATCGGCACGCCGACCAGCCTGGCCGCGCTGCCGCTGGCGGTGAAGGACAAGGTGCCGTTCATCGCGCCGTTCACGGGCGCGATGTCGCTGCGCGAGCCTTTTCACCGCAACGTGTTCCATCTGCGCGCTTCGTACAACGACGAGACGGCATTGATGGTGAAACAGCTCACCCACCTGGGCATGAAGAAGATCGCGGTCTTCTATCAGAACGACGCCTACGGCAAGGCCGGGCTCGACGGCGTGACGCTGGCACTGGCCCAGCAGGAACTCAAGCCCGTGGCGCTGGCCACGGTGGAGCGCAACTCGGCCGACGTGGCCGCCGCCGTGAAGACGATCATGGCGAGCCAGCCGGCGGCGGTGGTGCAGGTGGGTGCCTACAAGGCCTGCGCGGCGTTCATCCGCGAGATGCGCAAGGCGGGCTACGGCGGCGTGTTCTTCAACCTCTCGTTCGTGGGCACGCAGGCGCTGGCGGACGAGCTGGGCAAGGAAGCGGCGGGCGTGATGGTCACGCAGGTGGTGCCCTCGCCCTACAACCAGGCGAATGCGCTGGCCCGCGAGTTCACCGAAGCGGTGCGCAAGGCGGGCGGCGGCGCGAGCGCCAATTTCTCGAGCATGGAAGGCTACCTGGCCGCCAAGGTGCTGACCGAGGGGCTGCGCCGCGCACCGGGCGGCAAGGGCACGCGCGACGGGCTGATCGCGGGGCTGGAAAGCATCGAGCGGCAGCAGTTCGGTGGCTTCGAGGTGTCGTTCTCTTCGAAGAGCCATGTGGCTTCGAAGTTTGTCGAGCTGTCGATGCTGACGGGGGATGGGCGGGTGCGGACCTAGTTTGTCCAGGGGGCGTGCCCAGGCCACCGGGTACTTCCCTCCGCGAATGTCCTCCGGCCTGCGGCCTCCCCCTTTATTTCGCTGCGGGAAGCACCCAGTGTCCTGGGCACGGGATGCAGCGCTGGGAAGCGGTCAGGCGGAGAGGCCGTCCACCGCCTGGAACATCGCCTGCCGCGCCTGGCTCACGATCTGGCCACGCCAGGCGTCGCTGTCCGTATAGAACGCCTCCACCATCCGCGCGCGGATGCCATCGGCCAGGTCGGCGGGCGCGTCGGGGTGCTTGTGCAGCCAGTGGTCGGCGCGCAGGGCGCCGGTCACCTCGAGCATCGGCAGCGTGCCGTATTCGAGCGCGATGCCGGTGTACTCGGCCTGCGGGCACTCTTCGTACACGGCGTCCCACATCAACCCGCGCAGCAGCGCCGAGGTCGAGGAGCCGTCGTAGATCGAGGTGACGGGCGCCGCCGGCGTGCCCCACCACGCGTTGGCGCGGGCATAGGCGACCTTGTCGTCGCGGCAGGCAAAGATGCGCTCGCCCAGGCCGTTGGGGCCGAGCCCCGTGTGCAGGTCGATCCAGGCCAGGCGCTTCGCGTGGCCTGCATGGCGGCGCAGCACGCTGCGGATCGTCTTGTTGCTCCAGGTGGGCGCCTTGCCGCCGAAGAACAGGCCGTCGTCGAACTGGTACTGGCCGCTCGTCACCGCCGCCTGGTAGGCGGTGGCGCCGTGCTTGTCGATCCACTTCTCGATCGCGGCCTGGTTGTCTGGCGTCGGCGGCCAGGTGTCGGGCAGCAGCAGCGGGTGCAGCTTGGCGTAGGGCTCGTTCACCGGCACGGGCTTCGAGAAGTCGAGGAAGTTGCGGTTCAGGTCGACGTTCTCGTGCGTCACGCGGCGGCCGTACGAAAAGCCGTGCGGGTTCAGCGCATGCACGTACAGCACCGCCACGCCCTGCGCCTTGGCCTTCTCGCGCCATTCGGCGTCGTGCAGCGCGAACACCTGCACGCCGCTGCCGCAGTGGCCCTCGACGCCGTGGCAGGCGCTGGTGACGACCAGCAGCCGCTCGGCGTTGGCATCGCCGTCGAGCGCCACGTCCATCGACAGCTCTTCGCCGTCGCGGCCCTTGAGCGGGTGCGCGTGCGGCTCGACCGTGAGGCCGGCGCTGACGCAGCCCTGCAGGAACTTCTGGCGCGCCTGGGCGTAGCGCGGCGAAAAGGCCTCGCCGATGCCGATCATGCTGCGGTGCCGCCGGGCTGGAGGAACTGCTCGGCGATCTGCACCCAGCAGGTCGCGCCCAGCGGGATGAGGTCGTCGTTGAAGTCGTAGCTGGCGTTGTGCAGCGTGCACGGACCTTCGCCGTGGTGCACGTCGCGGTGCGAGCCGTCGCCGTTGCCGATGAAGGCGTAGGCGCCGGGCTTGGCCTGCAGCATGAAGGCGAAGTCTTCCGAGGTCATGGCGGCCTCCTGCTTGAGCACGTTCTCGGGGCCGACGATCCCGCCCATCACGCGGCGCGCGAAGTCAGCCTCGGCCTCGGTGTTGATGGTCGGCGGGTAGTAGCGCTCGAAGCGAAACTCGCAGGTGGCGTCGTGCGCGGCGCAGATGTGCTCGCTGATCTGCTTCATCTTGGCCTCGATCATGTCGAGCACCTCGAGCGAGAAGGTGCGCACGGTGCCCGACAGCTCGCAGTTGTCGGGGATCACGTTGTTGGTCTCGCCGGCGTGGATGGTGGTGACCGAGATCACCGCCGAATCGGTCGGCTTCATCTTGCGCGTGAGGATGGTCTGGAAGGCCTGCACGATCTCGCAGGCGATCGGCACCGGGTCGATGCCGGTCTGCGGCAGCGCGGCGTGGCCGCCCTTGCCGACCACGTTCACATGGAACTTGTTGCCCGAGGCCATCACCGGGCCGGGGCTCACGGCGAACTGGCCGGCCTTCATGCCGGGCCAGTTGTGCATGCCGAAGACGGCGTCCATGGGGAACTGCTCGAACAGGCCTTCCTTGATCATCTCGCGCGCGCCGCCGCCGCCTTCTTCGGCCGGCTGGAAGATCAGGTAGACGGTGCCGTCGAAGTTGCGATGCTTGGCCAGGTGCTGGGCCGCCGCGAGCAGCATCGCCGTGTGGCCGTCGTGGCCGCAGGCGTGCATCTTGCCGTGGTGCTGGCTGGCGTGGGCGAAGGTGTTGAGCTCGGTGACGGGCAGCGCGTCCATGTCGGCGCGCAGGCCGACGGCGCGGTTGCTGGTGCCGTTCTTGACGATGCCGACCACACCGGTGGTGCCCAGGCCGCGGTGGATGGGAATGCCCCATTCGGTGAGCTTGCCTGCCACCACGTCGGCGGTGCGGACTTCTTCGAAACAGAGTTCAGGGTGGGCATGAAGGTCACGCCGGACGGCCGCGATGCCGGCCGCCTGCGTGACGAGCGAGTCGATGAGTTTCATAGGACACAGTCTAGGCTTTGCGATCAGCGCCGCAAAGACCGTGCCGGGCAAACCCTCAGCGGCCGATGCTCTTCAGGTACTCGGCGCGCGCGGCCAGCGCGGTGTCGGTGAAGTCGGTGAAAACGCCATCGACGCCGAGCTTGTAATAGACCGCGTATTCGTTCTTGCCGTCCTTGTTGTAGTCGGACGCGAGCCGGCGCGACTCGTTACGGAACGTGAAGGGGTGCACGAACAGGCCCGCCTTGTGGGCGTCGGCGATCAGCGTGGTGGGGGCCGTCGAGGTGGCGTCGGCGTCGTTGATCTTGCCGTCCTTGTTGACGTCCACCACCTTGCCGTCGGCGCCCACGGTGCCCTTGACGCTCACGATGTAGCGCTTCCAGGGGCCGATGCCGTCGGCGTAGGTCTTGATCTCGGCCAGCCCGGCGGGCGTGACCATGACGTCGAAGTTGCGCTTGTCGCCGGCCTTGGTCCACTCGTAGGGGCGGTCGACCGGCACGGCGTAGGTCATGGCGCCGGTCTTCATGTCGATGCCGTCGCCGTCGATCAGCTGGATGAGCCGGGTGTTCAGGCCCTTGCTCTTCATGTACTTGAGGCTGCCGGGCTCGAACGACTGCACGTAGATGGGCGCGGTCTTGCTGTTCCAGCCGGCGGCGTTGATGGCGGTGATGACCTTGTCTTCCATGGGCATGCCAAGATCGCGGAAGTAGGTCGGGTTCTTGGTCTCGGGGTAGATCGCGATGGTGCGGCCGGTCTCCTTCGTCTTGGCCTTGGCGAAATCGATGATCTCCTGGAAGGTCACGACCTTGAACTTGCCGTTGAATTCCTGCGGACGCTCCGCGTCGGTCGAGATGCCGCCCAGGGTCTTGATCTCGGCCAGCGTGAAGTCGTTGCTGAACCAGCCGGTCTGGGTTTCGCCGTCGACCTGGATGGTCTTCTTGCGCGAGGCGAAGCGGGGGTGCTTGGCCACGTCGGTGCTGATCGCCAGGTTGGGGTCGTGGCGGGCGATGAGCACGCCGTCTTTGGTGGAGACCAGGTCCATCTCGATGACGTCGGCGCCCAGTTCGATGGCGCGCGCGTACGACTCCAGCGTCTGTTCCGGCAGGTAGCCCGAGGCGCCGCGGTGGGCGATGACCAGCGGCGGGTTGCCGTCCAGCGTGAGCAGCTTGTTCGCCGCCGGGCCGGTGGTGCCACAGGCGGCCAGGCTCAGGGCGGCCGCGGCGGTCAGGGTGATCTGCAGGGACATGCGCATGTTGTCTTCTCCATCCAAACAAAGAAAAAAGAGGAGGCAGGCTACCCGCTGCGCGTGACAACGCCGATACCCATCTGCGCGGGCGTTCAACTTCCCGGACAATCTGTTGCATGCAGCACACGCTTTCTCCCCAGAGCCTCTTGATGGCGCAAACCTTGGTTCGCATGAACACGGTGAGCGCAAACAGCAACCTCGAGCTGATCGACTTCGCCCAGGCGCATCTCGCCGCCCTCGGCGTGAAGAGCCGCATCACCTACAACGCCGAACGCACCAAGGCGAACCTGTTCGCCACGCTGGGCGAGGGCAAGCCGGCCGGCGTGATCCTCTCGGGCCACACCGACACGGTGCCCTGGGACGGCCAGGCCTGGAGCGTCGACCCGCTGTCGGCCGTGGTGCAGAACGAGCGCCTGTACGGGCGCGGCTCGGCCGACATGAAGAGCTACATCGCGATCGCGCTGGCCAACGCCCAGCGCTTCCTCGAGGGCGACGCGCCCTTCGCCGTGCACTTCGCCTTCACGTACGAAGAAGAGATCGGCTGCTTCGGCGTGCGCGAACTCATCGCCGACATGCGCGACGCCGGCATCAAGCCGCTGGCCTGCATCGTGGGCGAGCCCACCAGCATGGTGCCGGCCATCGCCCACAAGGGCGTGTACCGCTACAAGTGCTGCGTGCGCGGCAAGGAGGCGCACTCGTCGCTCACGCCGAAATCGGTCAACGCCATCGAGATGGCGGCGCGCGTGATCGGCAAGGTGCGCGACATGGCCGAAGACTTCGAGCGCAGCGAGCCGCGCTACGCCGGTTTCGACGTGCCCTTCAGCACCGCCAGCGTGGGCCAGTTCCACGGCGGCATCGCCGACAACGTGGTGCCGCGCGACGCCGAGTTCCGCTACGAATTCCGCGACCTGCCCACGGCCGACGCCAAGCGCATGCAGTCCGACGTGCTGGCGTACGCCGCGAGCATCGAGCCCGCCATGAAGAAGGTGGCGCCCGACGCGGGCTTCAAGTTCGAAACGATCTGCGAGATCCCGAGCTTCCTGGGCGCGGCCGGCGATCCGGTCACGCTGCTCGCGCAGCGCCTGGCCAGCGAAGACCGCACCACGCTGGTGGCCTTCGGCACCGAAGCGGGCCTGTTCAAGAACGCCGGCATCCCCACGGTGGTGTGCGGCCCCGGCAGCATCGAGCAGGCGCACCAGCCCGACGAGTTCGTGAGTCTTGAGCAGCTCGCGCGCTGCGAGCTGTTCATGGAGCGCCTCGCGACCTCGCACACCATTGGCTGAAGACCCCGGCAGCGGCGCACTGCAACGCATGAAACGCGTCGCGCTCGGCCTGCTGTGCGCGGCGGCGGCGCTGTATGCGCTGGCCAGCGCGCTGCACGGCCAGCACCCGGCCTGGGGCTACGTGGCGGCCTTTGCCGAGGCCGCGATGGTCGGCGCCATTGCCGACTGGTTCGCGGTGGTGGCGCTGTTTCGCCACCCGCTGGGCCTGCCGATCCCGCACACGGCGATCATCCCGAGCAACAAGGACCGCATCGGTGCCAAGCTCGCGGGCTTCATCTGCGACAACTTCCTGAGCACCGCCCAGGTGCTGGCCAAGCTGCGCCAGTTCGATGCGGCGGGACGCATCGCCGAGTGGCTGGCCCGGCCCGCCAGCGGCGAGCGGCTCGGCGAATGGGGCGTGGCCGCCACGCGCTACGGCCTGGCCGCCTTCGACGACGAACGGGTGCGCGACTTCATGGGCCGCGCCGCCGCGGCCGGCCTGGCCAAGATCGACCTCTCGCGCCTCACCGGCCAGGCGCTCGATGCGCTCACGGCCGGCGGGCGCCACCAGGCGCTGCTCGACGACGTGCTGCAGCAGGTGGCCGAGCTGCTCGACGGCGAGGAGGTGCAGGCGCACATCACCGAGGCCATCGCGCGCGAGATCAAGACGCTGCGCTACGTGGGCCTGGACCAGGTGGCGGCCAAGCTCGCCACGCGCAAGATCGTGGCTGCCATCGCGCGCACGCTGGCCGAACTGGCGGCCGAGCCCGACCACCCGATGCGCCGGCGCTTCGACCATTTCGTGGACGACTTCGTGGTGCGCCTGAAGCTCGACCCCGAGTTCCAGCAGCGCGGCGAACAGATCCGCGCCGAGCTCATCGCGCACCCCGCGCTGGGCGACTACCTGCACGGCCTGTGGGGCGAATTGCTGGGCTGGCTGCACGACGACCTGGGGCGCCCCGACTCGACCATCCGCCAGCGCATCGCGACGATGGCCGGCGCGCTGGGCCAGCGGCTGCAGAACGACGCGGCCATCCGCGCCTGGATCAACGAGCAGCTCGAAGCCGCGGCGCCGGCGGCCATCGAGCGCTACCGCGAGGACATCCGCCGCTACATCGAGGAGCGCGTGGGCGAGTGGAACGCGCACGAGATGACCGACGAGCTCGAGCGCCACATCGGGCGCGACCTGCAGTTCATCCGCATCAACGGCACGCTGGTGGGCGGGCTGGTGGGGCTGCTGATCCACACGGCGACGCAGCTGCTGCGCGGCTGAAAAATCACCGGGCGCTGCGGGTTATCCGCAGCGGACGAAAGTCCGCGTCTTGTCCCGCGAGCGACTGCGCGGCCTCCTCCGGCTCCTAGACTGCGGGCGCACTGCCGCATCCACAACGCCAACCCCAGAGGAGATCGCCATGCCCCGTCGCTCGATCCGCGCAGCCGCGCTGACCGCCGCCCTCGCCCTGCTCGCCGCCTGCAGCTCGCTGTCGCCACCGCCCAAGCGCCCCGCCGCCTGGGCTGCGCCCGAGGTGCTCGTGGCCCCGTCGTCCTTCGCGGGCGTGCACGGCCTGGCCATCGATGCGAAGGGCCGGCTGCTCGCAGGCTCCGTGCTCGGCAACACGCTGTGGGAGGTCGACCGCCAGACCGGCGCCGCCAAGGTGCTGATCGATGCGCCCGAGGGCCAGGCCGACGACATCGCGGTCGGCCCGAAGGGCGAGCTGGCCTGGACCAACTACCTCATGGGCATGCTGCGCTACCGCGAGAACGACAGCGCGCCGCTGCGCGTGCTCGCCAAGGACCTGCCCGGCCTGAACTCCCTCGACTTCGATCGCAAGAACGGCAAGCTCTACGCCTCGCAGGTGTTCCTGGGCGACGCGCTGTGGGAAATCGACCGCGAAGGCAAGCAGCCGCCCCGACTCATCAAGAAGGACATGGGCGGCTTCAACGGCTTCGAGGTCGGGCCCGACGGCCTGCTCTACGGCCCGCTGTGGTTCAAGGGCCAGGTCGTGAAGATCGACCCGGCGAACGGCAACCTGACCGTGATCGCCGACGGCTTCAAGATCCCGGCGGCCGCCAACCTCGACGGCAAGGGCAACCTGTGGGTGGTCGATGCGCGCAGCGGCGAGCTGGTGAAGGTGGACCTCGCCACGGGCCGCAAGACCGTCGCCAAGCAGCTGCGTCCGTCGCTCGACAACCTGGCCATCGCCAAGGACACGCCCGACGGGACGATCTACGTCTCGAACATGGCCAACAACGAGGTGCAGGCCTTCAACCCCGCCACCGGCGAGCTGCGCACGCTCACCAGCGGCAAGGTGGCGGTGCCCGCGGGCCTGAAGATCGACGGCAACGACCTGTGGGTGGCCGACGTCTTCGGCTTCCGGCAGGTCGATGTGCGCACCGGCGAGGTGCGCGACGTGTTCCGCATGCAGCGCGACCCCGAGCTCGACTACCCCTTCGCGGTCGGCCTGTCGCCCAGGCTCTTCGCGCTCACCTCGTGGTTCACGGGCTCGGTGCAGCTGGTCGACCGCCAGACGCTGAAGACGGTCGAGACGATCCACGGCCTGAAGGCCCCGTTCGACGCGCTGCCCATGCCCGACGGCAGCGTGATCTACGCCGAACTCGCCACCGGCAGCATCACCCGCGCCAGCGGGCCGAAGTTTGCAGAGAAGTCAGTGCTGGCTAGCGGCCTGAACGGCCCGGTGCAACTGGTGGTCGGCCAGGACGGCGCGCTCTACGTGACCGAGGCCGCCGGCAAGCTGCTGCGCATTCCGCTGGACGCCAGCGCGCCGCTGCGCACCGTGGCCGACGGGCTGGCGCTGCCCGAGGGCCTGGCCCAGACGCCGTGGGGCAGCTTCATCGTGGCCGAGAGCGCGGCGCGCCGGCTGGTCGAGATCGACCCGGCCACCGGCACCCGCCGCACCGTCGCCGAGAACCTGCCCATCGGCCTGGCGGCCGGGCCCGGCCTGCCCCCGCCCTACGTGGTGACGGGCGTGGCCGTGGGCCGCGACGGCACGGTCTACGTGGCGGCCGACAGGAACAATTCGATCTATCGAATTCGTCCTGTTATTCAGGGTAACAATTAGTACAAGTTTCTGTTTACTTTTATAAACACATATTACAAACTGGTCGGGACGCGTCGCAGCGTTCCGATCGCATAGGGCAGTCGGGGTCTGCGAAGCGCTCTTTCCGAAGGGACATCGCATGACTCCACTCGTCGTAGGCCAAGTGCTATCGCCCGAATACTCCCTGGGGCTGGTCGCGCTTTCGTTCGTCATTTCCTTCTTCGGCTCGCTGGTGGCCCTGATCTGTGCCGGGCGCATGGTCGGCGCCGACGGCAAACCCAACCTGGCCATCGTGGCCTGCGCCGCGGTGGCGCTGGGGGGCATCGGCATCTGGTCGATGCACTTCATCGGCATGCTGGCCTACCGGCTGCCCTTCGGCATCGCCTACAACATGCCGCTGACCATCGTGTCGCTGGTGGCGGCCATCCTGATCTCGGGCATTGCGCTGTACCTGGCGGGCGGGCGCGCCAAGTTCAGCCGCTCGGGCTGGCTGGCGGGCAGCCTGCTGGCGGGCCTGGGCGTGTGCGTGATGCACTACATGGGCATGTTCGCGATGAACATGCGGGCCACGATGAGCTTCGACTTCAGCATGGTCGCGCTGTCGGTGGTCATCGCCATCACGGCCGCCGCCGCGGCGCTGTGGCTGGCCTTCAACCTGCGCAAGCTGAGCCACCAGGTGGCCGCCGCCGCCGTGATGGGCGTGGCGGTGTGCACCATGCACTACGTGGGCATGAGCGCGGCCAGCATGATCTGCACGGCGGCCGCCCCGGTCGACGCGCTCTCGCTGGGCGGCAGCTACATGGGCCTCACGGTGTTCGGCACGGCCGGCGCGGTGCTGATCTTCATCTACTGGGTGGTCACGGGCAGCAGCCTCGACGCCGCGCCCGCTGCACAACGGCGCGTGCGCCCCAGCTAGTTGGCGCAAGCGGGCCAGGGGCCCGCCTCCTAAAGTCTGTGCGAAACGACACGCGCGCACCGCACAGACCCCCATGCCCTTCCTCGAATCCCGGCTGCACACCGCCGGAGACAGCTACCAGGCCAACCGCGCCAGCATGCTCTCGCTGCTGGAGCAGGTCCGGTCCCACGAAGCCCGCGCCGTGGCCGCCTCCAGCGCCTCGGCCGAGCGCTTCGCCAAGCGCGGCCAGCTGCTGCCGCGCGAACGGCTCGCGCTGCTGCTGGACACCGGCGCGCCCTTCCTGCCGCTGGCCACGCTGGCGGGCCTGGGCCAGGACAACCCCGACCTCGCCAAGAGCGTGCCCGGCGGCGGCCTGATCGCCGGCATCGGGCGCGTGGCGGGCGTGCGCTGCATGATCAGCGCCTCCGACTCCGGCATCGACGCCGGCGCGCTGCAGCCCATGGGCCTGGACAAGCAGCTGCGCCTGCACGAGATCGCGCTGGAGAACAAGCTGCCCTTCATCCAGCTGGTGGAAAGCGCGGGCGCCAACCTCATGCAGTACCGCGTGCAGGACTTCGTGCGCGGCGGCAACATCTTCCGCAACCTCGCGCGGCTCTCGGCCGCGGGCCTGCCGGTGGTGACCGTGACGCACGGCTCGTCGACCGCGGGTGGCGCCTACCAGACGGGCCTGTCGGACTACATCGTGATGGTGCGCGACCGCACGCGGGCCTTCCTGGCCGGGCCGCCGCTCTTGAAGGCCGCCACCGGCGAGATCGCCACCGAGGAAGAACTGGGCGGCGCCGTCATGCACACCCACATCTCGGGCCTGGGCGACTACCTGGCCGAGGACGACCGCGACGCGCTGCGCATCGCGCGCGCCATCCTCGGCGGCATCGACTGGGCGCGCGACGAGGTGCCGCGCACCTTCGCGCCGCCGCGCCACGACGCCGAAGAGCTGATGGGCCTCATGCCCGCCGACGGCCGCCGGCCGGTGGACATGCGCGAGGTCATCGCGCGCATCGCCGACGGCTCGGAGTTCCTGGCCTTCAGCGAGCACTACGGCAGCGCCACGGTCTGCGGCCACATCCGCCTCGAAGGCCACGCGGTGGGCATCATCACCAACAACGGCCCCATCGATTCCGACGGCGCCACCAAGGCCACGCACTTCATCCAGGCCTGCTGCCAGTCGCGCACGCCCATCGTCTACCTGCAGAACATCACGGGCTACATGGTGGGCCGCGCGCACGAGGAGGCCGGCATCATCAAGCACGGCGCCAAGATGATCCAGGCCGTGACCAGCGCCAACGTGCCGCAGATCACGCTGCACTGCGGCGCCTCGTACGGCGCGGGCAACTACGGCATGTGCGGTCGCGGCTTTGCGCCGCGCTTCTGCTTCAGCTGGCCCAACGCGCGCACCGCCGTGATGGGCGGCGAGCAGGCGGCGCAGACCATGGCCATCGTGATGGAGGCCGGCATGGCGCGCAAGGGCGCTGTCGATCGCGACAAGATCGACGCGATGCAGCGCCAGATCGTCGAGCGCTTCGAGCGCCAGATGAGCGTCTTCACCACCAGCGCACTGCTGCTCGACGACGGCGTGATCGACCCGCGCGACACGCGCGCCGTGCTGGCCGAGGCGCTGTCGATCTGCCGCGACGCCGAGGCGCGTGCGCCGCAACCCATGCAGTTTTCGGTGGCACGGCCATGAGCACCTTTCACAAGATCCTGATCGCCAACCGCGGCGAGATCGCCGTGCGCGTGATGCGCACCGCGCGCGCCATGGGCTACCGCACGGTCGCCGTGTACTCGCGTGCCGATGCAGACGCCGAGCACGTGCGCCAGGCCGACGAGTCGGTGTTCATCGGCGAGCCGCTGCCCGCGCAGAGCTACCTGGCCATCGAATCGATCGTTGCCGCGGCCCGCGCCAGCGGTGCCGACGCGGTGCATCCGGGCTACGGCTTCCTCGCCGAGAACGCCGCGTTCGCGCAGGCCTGCCGCGACGCGGGGCTGGTCTTCATCGGGCCATCGCCCGAGGCCATCGTCGCGATGGGCGACAAGGCCGGCGCCAAGCGGCTCATGCAGGCGGCCGGCGTGCCGTGCATTCCCGGCTACCAGGGCGACGATCAAAGCACCGCCACGCTGGCCGCCGAGGCCGAGCGCATCGGCTGGCCCGTGATGATCAAGGCCACGGCCGGCGGCGGCGGGCGCGGCATGCGGCTCGTGACCTCGGCCGGCGCCTTTGCCGAGCAATTGCAGAGCGCGCAGTCCGAGGCGCTGCATGCCTTCGGCGACGCCACCGTGATCCTGGAGCGCGCCATCGTCGCGCCGCGCCACATCGAGATCCAGGTGTTTGCCGACCGCCACGGTCACGCGATTCACCTCGGCGAGCGCGACTGCTCGGTGCAGCGGCGTCACCAGAAGGTGATCGAGGAAGCACCCTCGCCGGCCGTCGATGCCGCGCTGCGCGCGCGCATGGGCGCCACCGCCGTGGCCGCCGCGAAAGCCATCGCCTACGAAGGCGCGGGCACGCTCGAGTTTCTGCTCGACGCGCAGGGCCAGTACTGGTTCATGGAAATGAACACGCGGCTGCAGGTGGAGCACCCCGTGACCGAAGCGGTGACGGGCCTCGACCTCGTCGAACTGCAGCTGCGCGTGGCGGCCGGCGAGCCGCTGCCGCTGACGCAGGACGATGTGCGCATCACCGGCCACGCGATCGAGGTGCGGCTGTGCGCCGAAGACCCGCAGCAGGGATTCCTGCCGCAGAGCGGCACGCTCACGGCGTGGCGCCCGTCGTCCACGCTGCGCACCGAACACGCGCTGCGCGACGGCGTCGAGGTGCCGCCCTTCTACGACTCGATGATCGCCAAGCTCATCGCGTCGGGTCGCACGCGCGACGAAGCGCGGCAGCGGCTGCTGGCGGGCCTGCGCGACACGGTGGCGCTCGGCCTGCCGACCAACCAGGCGCTGCTGCAGCGCGCGCTCGCGCACCCGGTGTTCGCAAGCGGCGGTGCGACCACCGCCTTCGTCGGCGACCACCTCGACGCGCTGCTCGCCGCCGACACCGCGAGCGACACGCGCGCCGCCCTGCTCGCGGCCCTGCTGCTGCAGACCGGCGAACGCGGCTGGCCCTCGCCGCTGGCGCACACGCTGCCCAACGCCTTGCGCTTTGCGCTCGACGGCGCCGTGCACACGGCGCGCGTGACGCCGCGCGGCGCGGCGCATTTCGAGGTCGTGCTGGACGACACCGCGCCGGCCACGCTCGCGCTGCTGGCGCTGTCGGACGACGGCCTGCTGCGCTTCGCCTGCGACGGCGTGGCCGCGCAGGCATGGGTGGTGCGGCGCGGCGAACGCACGGACCTCCACTTCGACGGCCGCGCCCACCGCCTCGACGACCTCACGCACGTGGCCGTCCCGCGCGCCGGCGCGGGCGGCGGCGACGGCCTGCTGCGCGCGTCGATGAACGGCCGCGTGGTCGCGCTGCTCGCCGCCGAGGGCGACACCGTCTCGGCCGGCCAGCCGCTGGTCACGCTCGAAGCCATGAAGATGGAACACGTGCACTGCGCACCGCGCGCGGGCCGCGTCGCGGCGCTGCATGTGGCCGTGGGCACGCAGGTGGCCGCGCGCCACATCGTGGCCGAGATCGCCGAGGCCTGAAGGCCCCTCCCCTTTTTCGAGAACCTGTCGAATGAACGCACCCCACTACCGCTCCGTTTTCGCGCCCGGCCTGTTCGCCGGGCAATGCATCGTCGTCACCGGCGGCGGCTCGGGCATCGGCCGCTGCACCGCGCACGAGCTGGCCTCGCTCGGCGCCCACGTCGTGCTGGTCGGGCGCAAGCCCGAGAAGCTCGACGCGGTGCGCGCCGAGATCGAGGCCGCCGGCGGCAACGCCAGCACGCAGGCCTTCGACATCCGCCAAGAAGACGCCGTGCGCGAGGCGGTGAAGGCCATCGTCGCGGCGCACGGGCGCATCGACGGGCTGGTCAACAACGCGGGCGGCCAGTACATCACGCCGCTGTCCGCCATCTCGGCCAAGGGCTGGGAGGCGGTGATCCACACCAACCTCACGGGCGGCTTCCTGGTGGCGCGCGAGTGCTACCTGCAGAGCATGCAGGCCCACGGCGGCGCCATCGTCAACATCGTGGCCGACATCTGGGGGTCGATGCCGAACATGGGCCACAGCGGCGCCGCGCGCGCCGGCATGGTGAGCTTCACCGAGACCGCCGCCGCCGAATGGGCCGTGAGCGGCGTGCGCGTGAACGCCGTGGCGCCGGGCTACATCGCCTCCAGCGGCATGGACCACTACCCGCCCGAGGCCGGCGACATGCTGCGCGCCATGCGCAAGACCGTGCCGGCCGGCCGCTTCGGCAACGAGGCCGAGACCTCCGCCGCCATCGCCTTCCTGCTGGGCCCGGCCGCCGCGTTCATCAGCGGCACCGTGCTGCGCGTGGACGGCGCACGCCCGCAGGCGCGCATGGGCTGGCCCATGGCGCTGCCCGACGCGCAAGCGCAGCAGCGCCCCGCGGTGCGGCCCTACGACGGCTTTCACCTCGCGCAGACACCGCGCGTGTTCCAGGACAAGTAACGAGCGAACGAACGGAGACCAGTGATGCAGTACACCCATGAACACCTCGAGATGCAGAACACCCTGCGCCGGTTCATCGACGAGGAGATCAACCCCCGCGTCGACGAATGGGAAGAGGCCGAGATCTTTCCCGCGCACGAGGTCTTCAAGAAGCTCGGCAACCTCGGCCTGCTGGGCCTGAACAAGCCCGAGGCCTTCGGCGGTGCCGGCCTCGACTATTCGTTCGCGATGGCCTTCGCCGAGGGCCTGGGCCACATCAGCTGCGGCGGCGTGCCGATGGCCATCGGCGTGCAGACCGACATGTGCACGCCCGCGCTCGCACGCTTCGGCAGCGACGAACTGCGCCGCGAGTTCCTGGTGCCCGCCATCGCGGGCGACACGGTCGGCTGCATCGGTGTCAGCGAGCCCGGCGCGGGCAGCGACGTGGCGGGCCTGAAGACCTACGCGAAGAAGGACGGCGACGACTACCTCATCACCGGCCAGAAGATGTGGATCACCAACAGCCTGCAGGCCGACTGGATGTGCATGCTGGTCAACACCAGCGAGGGCCCGGTGCACCGCAACAAGTCGCTCGTGATGGTGCCGATGAACCTGCCCGGCATCGAGAAGGCCAAGAAGATCCGCAAGATCGGCATGGACTCGAGCGACACCGGCCTCATCTACTTCGACAACGTGCGCGTGCCGCAGCGCTACCGCATCGGCGAGGAGGGCCAGGGCTTCGTCTACCAGATGCAGCAGTTCCAGGAAGAGCGCCTGTGGTGCGCGGCCAGCTCGCTCGCACCGATGGACGACTGCATCACGCAGACCATCGAATGGGCGCAGCAGCGCCAGATGTTCGGCGCCACGCTGGCCGACCAGCAGTGGGTGCAGTTCAAGCTGGCCGAGCTCAAGACCGAGGTGGAAGCGCTGCGCGCCCTCACCTACCGCGCCTGCGACCTGCACGTGAAGGGCGAGGACGTGCTCGAGCTCGCCTCGATGGCCAAGCTCAAGACCGGCCGCCTCACGCGCCAGGTGGCCGACACCTGCCTGCAGTTCTGGGGCGGCATGGGCTTCACGCTGGAGAACCGCGTCTCGCGCCTGTACCGCGACGGCCGCCTGGGCTCGATCGGCGGCGGCGCCGACGAGGTGATGCTCGGCATCCTCGCCAAGACCATGGGCATCGCCAAGCGCCCGCCGCGCGGCTGACCGCCATGGACGCGGAACTGCAGGCCGACCGTGCGGCGCTCGCCGACACGGTGCGCCGCTTCGCCCAGGCCGAGATCGCACCGAACGTGCAGGCCTGGGACGAGGCCGGCGAATTCCCGCGCGCGCTGTACGCCCGCGCGGCCGAGCTGGGCCTGCTGGGCCTGGGCTATCCGGAAGCACTCGGCGGCACGCCGGCCTCGTATGCGCTGAAGCTGCCGGCGTGGGGCGCGCTCGCGCGCCACGGCCAGAGCGGCGGCGTGCTCGCGAGCCTGTTCTCGCACAACATCGGCCTGCCGCCCGTGGTGCTGCATGCGAGCGACGCGGTGCGCCACGAGGTCGTGCCGGCCGTGCTGCGCGGCGAAAAGATCGCCGCGCTCGCGATCACCGAACCCGGCGGCGGCTCCGACGTGGCCGCGGTGCGCACGACGGCCAAGCGCGACGGCGACCACTACGTGCTCAACGGCGAGAAGACCTTCATCACCTCGGGCATGCGCGCCGACTGGATCACCGTGGCCGTGCGTACCGGCGAAGGCCGCGGCGCGGGCGGGCTCTCGATGCTGCTGGTGCCGGGCGACGCGCCCGGCCTTTCGCGCACCCGGCTCGCGAAGATGGGCTGGCTGTGCTCCGACACCGCCACGCTGCACTTCGACAACGTGCGCGTGCCCGCGCGCTACCTGCTCGGCGAAGAAGGCGGCGGGTTCCGCATGGTCATGGGTAACTTCAACGGCGAGCGCGTCGGGCTCGCGGCCGGCGCGCTGGGCTTCGCGCAGGCCTGCCTGGACGAGGCGCTGGCCTGGTCGCGCGAGCGCAAGACCTTCGGCGCCGCGCTCATCGAACACCAAGCGGTGCGCCACAAGCTGGTCGACATGCAGATGCGCATCGCCTCGACCGAGGCCTGGCTCGAGGCCGTGTCCGCCGAGGGCGACGCGCACGAGGCGGCGGGCCGCATCAACGCGCCCGAGTGGGTGGCGCAGGTCTGCCTGCTCAAGAACCACGCCACGCAGACCATGCAGTTCTGCGCCGACCAGGCGGTGCAGATCCTCGGCGGCATGGGCTTCATGCGCGGCACCGTGAGCGAGCGCGTCTACCGCGAGGTCAAGGTGATGATGATCGGCGGCGGCGCCGAGGAGATCATGAAGGAGCTGGCGGCGCGCCAACTCGGGTGGGTGTAGCGGCGGCGCCGACCTTTCTTCCGGCCCGACCGGAACGCCGCTGCGCAGCGGGTGTCCAACCGTTCAGCACCTTTGCTGAGTCGCGGGAGATCACCATGCTCTCTTTCACTTATGGCATCGGCGCCGTCGTTCTGGTCCTGCTGGCGGCGCTGCTCTTTTCGGCGATATGGATCTTCCGGGAGTACGAGCGCGGCATCGTGTTCACCCTGGGGCGCTTCTCGAAGGTGGCAGGGCCCGGGCTGGTGTTCGTGATTCCGGCCATCCAGCAGGTGGTGCGCGTCGACCTGCGCACCGTGGTGCTCGAAGTGCCGACGCAGGATGTGATCTCGCGCGACAACGTGTCGGTGAAGGTCAGCGCGGTCGTCTACTTCCGCATCGTCGATGCGGCCAAGGCCATCATCGAGGTCAAGGACTTCTTCAACGCCACCAGCCAGCTGGCCCAGACCACGCTGCGCTCGGTGCTCGGCAAGCACCAGCTGGACGACATGCTGGCCGAACGCGAAAAGCTCAACCTGGATGTGCGCGAATCGCTGGACGTGCAGACGGCGTCATGGGGCATCAAGGTGTCGAACGTCGAAATCAAGCAGATCGACCTCACCGAATCCATGATCCGCGCCATCGCACGGCAGGCCGAGGCGGAACGCGAACGCCGCGCCAAGGTGATCCATGCCGAGGGCGAGCTGCAGGCGTCCGATAAACTGTTCCAGGCCGCGCGCGTGCTGGCGCAGGAGCCGCAGGCCATCCAGCTGCGCTACCTGGAGACGCTCACGGTGATCGGCTCGGACAAGAACACGACCATCGTGTTTCCGCTGCCGGTGGACCTGATGGCGAGCTTTCTCGGCAAGCAGCACGCATAGCGTGCAACGCACGGAAGCGGAAAGCCATTCGAAGCACCCGCTGGCATCCCTTCATGCCGGCTGACGCCTGACGCGCGTCAGTCCGCGTCTTCCCCACCGCCCGCCTGTGCGGCCAGCGCGGCCGCGGCGCGCAGCTTGTCCTTCTTGCTCGGCCGCGCGCCCTTGATCCCGCCGTTGCCCGAGGTGTCGACCACCACCGGTGCCGTCTCGGTCGGCTCGAAGCCCGCGATGCGCTCGCGCGGCACGCGCTGGCCCTGACGCTTCTCGATCAGGCGGAAGTGCGCCTCGGTGGTGGGGCTCACGAAGCTGATCGCCAGCCCGCTCGCGCCCGCGCGACCGGTGCGGCCGATGCGGTGGATGTAGTCGGTGGGCGAACGCGGCAGGTCGTAGTTGATGACCACGGGCAGCTGCGCGATGTCCAGGCCGCGCGCCGCCAGGTCGGTGGCGATCACCACGTCCCAACGGCTCTGCTTGAACTGCGCCAGGATGTCGCGGCGCGTGCCCTGCGCGATGTCGCCGTGAAAGGGCACGGCGTAGATGCCGTTGCGATACAGCTTCTCGGCCACGGTCTGTGCGGCATGCTGCGTGGCGACGAACACCAGCACGCGGTCCCAGGTGCCTTCGTTGTCCTTCAGCAGCTGGCGCAGCAGCTGGGTGCGGCGGGCGGCGTCGACCTCGATGGCGCGCTGCACGATGTCGGGCCGGGTGCCGGGCTCGCCCTGCACGTCGACCAGGGCCGGGTCGTGCAGTTCTGCGCCGACCAGGCGGTGCAGATCCTCGGCGGCATGGGCTTCATGCGCGGCACGGTGAGCGAGCGCATCTACCGCGAGGTCAAGGTGATGATGATCGGCGGCGGGGCCGAGGAGATCATGAAGGAGCTGGCGGCGCGGCAGCTGGGGTGGGTGTAGCCGATCGGATGTCGGGGAGCCCAGGGCTCCCCTCCACCCACCCGCAACCGCCGATCAACAAGCCTCAGTACAGGTAGACCGCGCCGGACTCCGGGCCGCTGTTGTCTGCCTGATTGCCATTGATGCCTGTGGTTCCACCATCTTCACGAGGGGCGCCCACGGCCAGCAGGGACCCATCGCCAGACATGGCCACGGAGAGTCCAAACATGTCCGCCATCTCGACGTTCGGTGCCTTGATGAACGCTTGATGCATGAAGCTGCCGTGCCGGTTGTCGTACAAATGGACAGCACCGGAAAGGAAGGTGTTTCCAGGCGTGGGATTGCCATTGATGCCGGAAGAATCCGCGCTGTCGCCCGAAGACCCTACGGCCAGCAATGAGCCGTCCGCCGACAAGGCCACGGACGAACCGAAAACGGCTGATGCATGTGTGTTGGAGGCCTTGACGTAGCTTTCGAGTGGCCACGCATCGGCGTTGCGGGTGAACGTAAACACGGCCCCGGCAGACTGCACGACAGGCGAAGAGGGATCGAATCCCCCCACGTTCTTGCCCGCATTCGTTTCGCCCGTAGAGCCCACGGCCAAGCGGCTGCCGTTGGCGTTCAGCGCAACCGCGTTGCCGAAGAAAGCGAAAGCTTGCGGTGTCCCCGCCTTGAGGTACGCCGATTGCGTCCACGTCCCGCTCGACGCCCCGTACACATAGACCGCGCCAGCCAACAGGGCCGAATTGTCTGCACCATTGCCGACGGCGCCGCTCGACTCGCCGATCGCACCCACGGCCAGCACCTTGCCGTCTCCGGACAAGGCCACCGCGCCGCCAAACTGGTCGCCCAGATCACGGTTGTGCGCCTGCACCCTGGCCTCCAAAGCCCATGCTCCGCCGTTGCGCTGGAAGACATAGGCATATCCGTGGTTCACATCACTCACGTCGTGAGGGGCTCCCACCGCCACCGTGCGCCCATCATCGGAAATGGACACATCCCTGCCGAAGTTCCCGCGGTGCGCTGACCCCTTCAGGTAGGCCTGCTGCGTCCAGTTGTCGCCCGAGCGCTCGAAGACATACGCGGCACCTACCCCCACCTGGCTGTTGTCGGAAGGGTCACCCGAAACGCTGGCCTCGCTCGGTGCGCCAACAATCAGGACCGAGCCGTCCCTGGACAGCTTCAAGGAGGCGCCGAACTCGTCGTCGATGTCGGCATTTGCAGCCGTCAGCGTCGCTTGCATTCGCCATTTGTTGGTTCCGGCACGCGAAAACACATGCACTTCGCCCGTCCTGGCCGTCGCCGCGGCCATGACCTTGCCGTCTCCGGAGAGCGCGACCCGGTTCCCAAAGGAACTTCCGATTTTGGACACCGGTGCCTTGAAATAGCCGATGGCCTTGCTTAGATCAACTTGCAGCGGCGAAGACACCGCGCTGCAGCCCGAGGCGTTGCATGCGGCCACCCCAAACACGGGGGGAAAGACCACGTCCGCTCTCGACAACAGAAGTGCGTCCTGGTACTCGTAGCTCGTCGAGCCGATGTTGTCGACCTTCGGCGTGATGAACAGGCCCAGGGACGCCTCGAACAACCGGTAGTGCGTGGCCCCTGCACTGGCGTTCCAGGCGAACTTGTAGGTCTTGATGTCGTAGCCGACGCTCAGACCCGTGGGCACCGAAGGCACAGGTGGGGGACCGACATTCACGCAGGTCACGGCAACGCTGCCGACGGCGCCCTCCACACGCCCTTCTCCCTGCGCGACCGTGCAGGTCTGCGATGCCGGTTGTGTGCGCACCGTCACACGATAGGCACTGCCGAGCGGAAGAACGGACGCAAACCGGAAACTCCCGCTTCCGCTCAGGCTCAGGTCGTCCCCGTCATTGTTCTGCAGCACCACCGTGCCCGTCAGCCCCGAGACCGTGCCGCCGAGTTCGAATGTCTGGTGGGAACACACGACACGCACGCTGTCGACAGGTCCCGCTGCGGAGCCGACGCCGCCATTGACCGCGCAGGTCTGACCGGTGGGCTGACGTGCCACGGTCACTGCATAGGGATTTCCTGCGGGGACTTGCTTGGCGAATTTGAAGGGGCCGCTGGCGCTCAGGTTCAGGTCATCGGACCCGTTGTTCTGCAGGACGACTGCGCCCGAAAGGCCAGCCACCTCGCCACCGATCACATATGAAGTCGCGCCGGGCGGATTGCCGCCCCCGATGACGAGCGGAGGCAACGCCGAGCCGCCCCCGCCGCCTCCACCGCCACCGCAGCCGATCAAGACCAATGCGACTGCGCTCGCAACCCATCCGCGGCCAAGCCATCCCCGTACGCGACGAACATTCGCCACGCCGCTGCTCACGACATTCCTCATCCTCGCTCCTCTTTTGATTGCGAGGGATGATACATATCGCTCCCCGCCAGACAGGGCGGGGCGATGCGGATTCGAAGCGCTGGCTAGTCGTTCGGCTCGGCGTCGTCGCGCTGCACGGCGGCGGCCAGCGCGGCCGCCGCGCGCAGCTTGTCCTTCTTGCTCGGCCGCGCACCCTTGATGCCGCCGTTGCCCGAGGTGTCGACCACCACCGGTGCCGTCTCGGTCGGCTCGAAGCCCGCGATGCGCTCGCGCGGCACGCGCTGGCCCTGACGCTTCTCGATCAGGCGGAAGTGCGCCTCGGTGGTGGGGCTCACGAAGCTGATCGCCAGCCCGCTCGCGCCCGCGCGACCGGTGCGGCCGATGCGGTGGATGTAGTCGGTGGGCGAACGCGGCAGGTCGTAGTTGATGACCACGGGCAGCTGCGCGATGTCCAGGCCGCGCGCCGCCAGGTCCGTGGCGATCACCACGTCCCAGCGGCTCTGCTTGAACTGCGCCAGGATGTCGCGGCGCGTGCCCTGCGCGATGTCGCCGTGGAAGGGCACGGCGTAGATGCCGTTGCGGTACAGCTTCTCGGCCACGGTCTGCGCGGCGTGCTGCGTGGCAACGAAGACCAGCACGCGGTCCCAGGTGCCTTCGTTGTCCTTCAACAGCTGGCGCAGCAGCTGGGTGCGGCGGGCGGCGTCGACCTCGATGGCGCGCTGCACGATGTCGGGCCGGGTGCCGGGCTCGCCCTGCACGTCGACCAGGGCCGGGTCGTGCAGCATGTCGTCGGCCAGCGCCTGGATGGCGATCGGGAAGGTGGCCGAAAAGAGCAGGTTCTGGCGCCGCGCGGGCAGCAGCGCCAGGATGCGCTGCAGCTCCTCGGCAAAGCCCAGGTCGAACAGGCGGTCGGCCTCGTCGAGCACGAGCGTCGACACGGCGTCGAGCGCGAGCGCGTTGTGTTCGACCAGGTCGAGCAACCGGCCGGGCGTGGCGACCACGATGTCGGCGCCGCCGCGCAGCCGCATCATCTGCGGGTTGATCGAGACGCCGCCGACCGCGACGACGATCTTCAGGCGCTCGGGCAGGTGCCGTGCGAAATCTTCCAGCGTCTCGCCCACTTGGGCCGCGAGTTCGCGCGTGGGCACGAGCACCAGCGCGCGCAGCCGGCGCGACGCCGACGCGGCGGGCTCCACGGCCAGGCGCTGCAGCAGCGGCAGGGAAAATGCGGCCGTCTTGCCGGAGCCGGTCTGTGCCGAGCCCCGCAGGTCGCGGCCCTGCAAAATGGCAGGGATGGCCGCCGCCTGGATGGCGGTCGGCGCGGCAAAGCCGCTCGCGGCGGCCGCTTGCGCGAGCGCGGGGGTCAGGCCCAGGGTATCGAATGGCATGGAACGGGCACCGGGAAAAAGAGAGAGATCGAAAGAAAGACGGATCGAATGGGAACGATGAAGAACAGCCGCACCGGCAGCACGCTGGTGTACTCCACCGAGGCGGGCGGGCGCATGTGCCCCGACTGCGGCGCCCCGATGGCGCAATGCCGCTGCAAGGAACTCGCGAAGGCCCGCACGGCGGCCACGGACGGCATTGTCCGCGTATCGCACGAGACCAAGGGCCGAAAGGGCAAGGGCGTGACCGTGGTCAAGGGCCTGCCGCTCGACGCGGCGGCGCTGGCGGCCGTGGGCAAGCAGCTGAAAGCGGCCTGCGGCACGGGCGGCACGGTGAAGGACGGCACCGTGGAGATCCAGGGCGATCACCGCGAGGTGGTCATCGCCGCCCTCGTGAAGCAGGGCCACACGGTCAAGCGCGCGGGCGGCTGAAGATCGCATGAACCCCGAAGACCTGCAGCGCCTGGTGACGCTCGAAATGCCTTTTGGCAAGCACAAGGGCACGCTGATTGCCGATTTGCCCGGAAATTACCTGACCTGGTTTGCGCGCGAGGGTTTTCCCGCGGGAGAAATTGGCCGGCTGCTCGCTTTGATGCATGAAATAGACCACAACGGCCTGTCCGACCTCCTGAAACCGTTGCGAAACCGCCCGTCGGGTCGGAATGTTTCTCGATAACACAAGATTTCCCCCCTTTTTTCGGAAATCGGGCCGGATAATCCGGCTCACGTGTCTGCGAGCTTCGGCTCCCGTGCACGTAATTTGGTGATCGGTCAGTTTCGCGCCACAGCGCATTAGTTTGTTGTGATTCTGGGACTCCATCGCTTTGTGTTTTTTTGGTTTGAATTAGGAGTCCCTCCATGGGCAAGAAACTTTACGTGGGCAACCTCGCCTACTCCGTGCGTGACAACGACCTGGAACAGGCTTTCGGCGAGTTCGGCTCGATCGTCAGCGCCAAGGTCATGATGGAACGTGACACCGGCCGTTCGAAGGGCTTCGGCTTCGTCGAAATGGGCACGGACGCTGAAGCACTCGCAGCTGTCGAAGGCATGAACGGCGCATCGCTGCAGGGCCGCGCCCTGACGGTGAACGAAGCCCGTCCGATGGAAGCACGTCCCCCCCGCACCGGCGGTGGTGGCGGCTACGGCGGTGGTGGCGGCGGCGGCTACGGTGGTGGCGGCGG